>JAKAPB010000434.1 GCA_021823045.1 Actinomycetes bacterium
GTTCATTCTTGACCCAAGGCGTTCCAGCCAGGTTCCGTAACGATGTTTTTGGGCGAATATCGCTCATGTCGACCCTTGGTGCGCTACTTGGTGCGCTACTTGCGGTGTTTGCTCCGGGGGGCCGCCTCAAAGGTACGGATCTAAGTGCAGCATTTAGACTCTCCATGCTGATGATTGCGGCCCTTTCAATCTGCGCCTCACTCTTGGCGCTCGGCATAAAGGAGAAGGTTGAGTCGGCTAAGGTGCGCAACGCTCGCGCTGGGGGTGGATTCTGGCCAAAGAGGTCGATGAAGCTTCTGGTTAGGTTCTGGGCTACAAACTCACTCAATGGAATTGCGGTGGGAATGTTCGGGCCGTTCATTACTTACTGGTTCTTTAAGCGATTTGGAGCGGGGCCAGCAAAAATTGGTATCCTTTTCGCAATAGTGAACCTAGCCTCCCTGAGCTCAGCGATATCGGCGGCACCGCTGGCGAGACGCTTCGGAATCATTAAAGCTAGTACTTTTTTGCGAGTTGCTCAGAGCATTTTGCTCTTCCCCCTCGCCCTGGCTCCAAATTTTCTTGTAGCGTCGGTAGTCTATTTGGTCAGAATGCTCGCCCAAAGGGCTGCGTTGCCTCTGCGCCAATCCTTCGCTGTCGCAATGGCGCATCCCGATGAACGTGCTAGAGTGGCGGCACTTTCGAACGTTCCCAGCCAGGTCTTCTCTGCGGCTTCACCATCGCTGAGTGGTTGGATGTTTGATAATCTCTCTCTCAGTATCCCTTTCGAGATTGGTGGTCTTTTGCAGCTTCTGAGTGGCATGCTGTACTATCACTTCTTCAAGACGACGAGACCCGAAGAAGAACTCGAGGAGTCGGGCTAGTGATACATATTTTCAGGTGTGAACTGGATTGGAAGGCTGCTTACAAGCTGTGAGCTGTCGATGGTTCTAGCTAGTGCGCCTCGGTTGGTTAAAAAGAGCAGCGTTACAGAACCGACGGACCGATTGCTAACGCGTTCTATCGCTTCTTTGTAGGTGGCCGCCTGAGGGAGGTATTCGCTTACTCTCTTGTCGATGAGCCAGTCGGTCGCGAACTCGGCTGTCTTATAGTCGACGATATGCAAGGAGTTGTTATCTTCGAATAAAAGATCGACATATCCTTCAAGAATGCCCCGGCCCTTGAGTTCGCTACAGAAATACATCTCCTTCCAGTGTCTTGACAAAGCCGCTTTTTGGACGATATTGCTCGAGCATGCGGCGAGGACTAAGGTCATTACTCGGTCGAAGAAATCTTCGGTACCGTTCTTATGGCAGGTTTCGAGGACTGCAGGCATTACTAGCGCAGAGAGGGAGTTCTCGGGTAACTCATCGCCTCGGTAGTACTTAAGCGCGCTGAAATCAAGTACCGACAAGGCAAAGTGCACGGCGTTTCCGATGATGACTGACTCGTTGTTTGATTTGAAGTCGCGACTTAAGTTGGGAATCCCCTTTTCTTCGCTGTTGTCGATCGTGGTCAATGGGGGACTACTGACCCTGTCGTCATCTGTCGCAGTGATCACCTGGGATATTGAAGCGGCGCAGATGGATTCTTGGGCTAGCTGATAATAAGCCTCAGCATCTTGAATTTCGTAACTTGCTGGGGCAGCCGATATTTCTCTTCGACGAACCGGCAACGAGAAATTTTCGCTAGCTACCTTCGATACTGGGATTGAACCTTCGACAATCGTATTCATGATCAAGTCAGCGCCCGATGGTGATATCGATTCCTTTACAGATTTGCGGTGGGTCGAGATGACCAGGATGTCTCTAGCGCGGGTGCACGCAACGTATAACAGTCGCCGAAACTCGGCATCTTGAGCCTCCCTATCTGTCGCTTTCCACTCATCGAACCCCTGGGAGACCAGGGCGGAGTTGATTTTAAGGAGCGGCTCGCCGGATGCTGAGAAGCCAAGCGTCTGTGATCTCGCCGAATTACTCGAGGTAATTCCGACGAGAAAGACGACTGGAAATTCCAATCCTTTTGCAGAGTGTATGGTCATGAGCTTGATCTGGCCTGCGTCTTGAGGTGGCGGTAGTTCTTCTATCGCCTTATCGGCTTCCTGACGGGAAAGTGACCACTTCAAGTATTGACTAAGTGTCCCTCGTGGGGCCTTTTGACTCCACAGGCGGGCCTCTTCGAGGAGGAGCCTGTACCTCGATCGACTCTGCTGGGGTTTCTTGTCAAATTGTGCGATTTCGAAACAATGTCTCTCCGAAATAATTGCTTCGATCAATTCGTGTACAGTATAGGAGCCTAACGAGTACCGCTTTTGGCGAAGGTAGCTCAGCGCAGCTGATACCGGGTTGTTCTCCTCGTCGATTGGAGGAGGATTGAGTTCAAAGTTGATTCGGCAGCCAAGATCCTTGATGTAGTGGTAGATCTCCTTGTCGGAGCAGCCGAAAAGGGGTGATCTTAGCGCCGTGAGCACACGTATTTCGTTTCCTGGGTCGTCAATGGCTCCGAGGGCCATTAATACGTCATTGATCTCTTGAGACTTGTAGACGGAGATGATCGAACCGATGGCGTATTGGTAGGGCGAAGTATCTAACTCCTTGATTATTGAGTCGAAGCCGGTCCGCTGGGGGGAGAGTATCGCGATATCGGATTCAGTTAACTCCCTAATCTCATTTGTAAATCGGTCCCTTATGGCGACTCTTTTTCTCATTAGCTCATCGATCTGAGATACGACCGCTTTGGCTTCTTGATCTCTGATTGGGCCGATGAGGTTCGGGATCGCTTCAGAAGGTCCGAGCAAAATGACCGAGGCTTGCCCGGACTGTTCTTCGACGTGAGGTGTCAAAGCCCTGAACGAGTAACCCTGGGTAGATCGATCTAGGAGCCTTTCGAAGACTGAATTAACAAAATTTACGATCCCTGCTCGACTTCTGAAGTTAGTAGTCAACTCGACGA
>JAKAPB010000435.1 GCA_021823045.1 Actinomycetes bacterium
CCCGCAGTTCCACAAGTTCGCTAAAGTCATCGGATCCGTCGGTAGAGGGATTTAACATCGGATTCAACGTCGGTGGTGTTGCCGGACAGACTGTTGAGCACCTACATTTGCACATTATTCCGAGGCGCTCGGGCGACGTGTCAGATCCGAGGGGCGGGATAAGGTGGGTCCTTCCTGCCACCGCTCCATACTGGATTAAGTTCTAGGTTTATGGCTAATTCGTGGAGCTGGATCGAGGTCAGGCGGCCGGTTCGTTCTGTCTGCATCGGCTCGGTTGAGTTGGAACGATCATGTTTTGATGAGCTGCCCGAGGTTAATTCTTTTCAGTTAAGTGATGTTCAGTTTTCCAGGGTCACTTTGGGTTGGTTTGAGGTTGCCTCTTGATTGCTTTGATTTGGTTCCGGTGTGGGTCGGTTTGGGCCCAAGGCCGGTGGTTTCTTGATTCGTTTTTAAACTCGAACCTTTTGTGTCGAAGGTTGTTTTATCTGGATACAGCGTCGGCTGTTGTCATATTTTGGTTGGTCGATTGTTTTCTAATTGACGATGATGCTTTGGCTCGCTAGGCTAAGCGCTAATATATGAGTTCCTTAGTCCTATTTGGACTGATTGATTCATTGGGGGAGTCACGGAAAGAACTGCTTTTGCTGCAAGGCTCGATGAGGCTAGAGCCGCTTTAGAGCTGTCTGAGTTTGAGATTAAGCTAAAGCAGGCGGTTGCACCATTGACCATTGATTTCGGGGCGATGTCGATTTTTGGGCTTTTGATGGCGACCTCAGTAAGGGTGCGGCACGAGATCGAAAAGACGCAGTTGTCCGGGAGCGACCTCTCCTATACCGCTATCTTGGTCTTGATGGTGCTCGAGTTTAGGGGTGAGATGGAAGCCTACCAACTCGCAGATCGGGTTGGTATATCAAAAGGCACCCTCACCGGGGTGATCAAGAGGCTCGAATGCAAGGGTCTGGTCACGAGGCGGGTTCACCCACTTGACCGCAGGCGGGTCATTTTGGCCAATACCGATACTGGATCAAAGACCATTCTGCACTATATCCCGGCCATTAATGCCATGGAAGAGGACGTAGTTTCCGCACTTGAGCCGGAGGAGTCGGAGCAGCTGATCGTCCTCCTTAGGAAGCTGCACCGATCGGCCCTGCGAGTGTCGGGCAGTAACTGGGACTGAGTCATCTGGCTTACTCGCCGATTTGCTCCATCGGTGGGGCCTGGTTTGAGGTCGCCCAGTTAGAAGAGTGGGTCCACCGAGGCAGTAGGCGGACTAGCTGCCTCGGTGGTGTGGGTAGGAATAAAACTTGTCGATTCGGGGCCAAAGACCCATTGTTTTAGATCTGAGCCCCTGTCAGCTTCTCGATGTGCACCTCGGAGATTTCGCAGATGTCAACGACGCTGCTCCTGTAGGCTGGATCGATGTACTGGATGGACTCGGCCTCGATGGGGGGTATCGGGTTCGGATGCCGCTCTTTTATTGCCCGAGCGCATGCAAGCATCGTCGCCGATGAGCACCTAGCGGTGAGACGCCACTCCCGCTTCTCGGTTACAATCCCGTCGACGTTGGCGAAGGTTATGTTTGGTCCGGCAATATCTACCGTCGCAGCCTTCTTTGTTCTGACTAGGTTTGCAGCGGTCTCGGTCAGCCAGTCAAGCTGATCCGAGGACGTCGTCACCGTCCAGATCTCTTGGGTGTCCGGATCGGGCCTCCTGAAATGATGATGCTCCTTCACGATTCAATGTTATGTCAAAGCGCGCCTTAAAGGTAGGGGATTTATGCCTAAATGGGATGCGAAATATATCTAGCTTATCCAGGGCCTTTAGGGGACTAATGACTCATTCATAAAGTGAATTAGTTCCCCGAAGCCAAGTGCTCCGGGGATGACGGCAAGTTCGTTAGAGTGAGGAAGTATTTGTCTCCAGAATGTGTTTGCCATGTCGTATTAGCTGCATGAAGGGTGTTTGCGACGAGGAGTGTCCGGCTGGAGTCACTGGGTGAAGTGACATAGATGTATCAGGCGTCGCCAGGAGTTAGCGAACCTTTAGTAGTTATTGATGCAATTGAGTTAGGTAATCTAAATCATTACCCAGCAGACGACACGGTTTATAAGCACGATCACTCCAGGTCAGTGTGAGTCTATTGGAGTTATTGCTTCGCAGCGGTTTGTCTAATTCGACGCCAAGGTGGAGTTGTCATAGCTGACTGATAGGGCTACCAAAGATCAATTCGCCTTTAGGTGTTCGGCCTAGGTGACCCCTAGATGAGGAAGTTGAGCGATCCGACAACCCTCGATCCGAGTTCGAGGTCGCCGGAGACCTTGATCCGTGACTCGTAGTCCGCCCCACCGTCCTTGCGTCCCCCGATCAGCCTCGTGAATTCGATGAATCCGACTTCGAGGGTGGTAGTTGGCTCAGAGGTGAGATTGAAGTCCAAGGTTGCCTTTTCTTGGACTACGACATCGAATGCGCTCTGCTGGCCACCGGTAATCCTGAACCTTACCACCGAACCCTTTTCTGCCTTTGCCTTCTTGCCGACGACAAATCCCATACCCGAAATCGATTCGTGGAGAGAGACCTCTGCGGCGCCACCCTGGTCGTAGAAGTCGAGGGATGCGGCTTGGCGGATGTCCTGTTCGTGCATGTAGCAGTCGAAGATCCTTATCTGCATGAACCTGGCGTAAGGGGCCTCACCGACGGGCGAAGGGCCGAGCTTCATGAACTCCTCCTGGTCCATCTTCTCGATCGCAGCCTTCCGTTCTTTTGCTACCCATGCGAGTTTGTCGAGGACCTCCCTCTTGCTCCACCCCCTCATCGACTCGATCCACTGCTGGTTCATCTCGCCAATCGGGTTCTTTACGATCGATCGATCGATCTGATCGGAGTTGGGTGTGGCCATCCCCAATAGGGAAAGCTCGGTGCCT
>JAKAPB010000436.1 GCA_021823045.1 Actinomycetes bacterium
CTGCGAGGGACGCGTCGTAATTGTCACTGGATCCGGTCGAGGTATCGGCCGAGCCCACGCACTGGAGTTCGCTCGGCAAGGGGCTTCCGTCGTGGTCAATGACCTGGGCGCAGAGGTTGACGGATCGGGATCTGGCACCGGTCCGGCCGGAGAAGTCGTTGAAGAGATTCGGGCCATGGGTGGCAAGGCCGTAGCCAACGGTGAAGACGTGTCTGATTGGGAAGGTGCCCAAAAATTAGTGAACACTGCGATCGAGTCCTTTGGGAAGCTCGACGTCGTAGTAAATAATGCAGGCATACTGCGTGATCGCATGATCATAAACATGACCGATGCCGAGTGGGACGCCGTAATTAGGGTCCACCTAAGGAGCACCTTCGCAATGACAAGGTGGGCGGCCACCTATTGGCGGGAACAGACCAAGGCCGGCATTGAGGTCGACGCACGGGTGATAAACACCGCTTCTTCGTCGGGAATCTATGGCAACGTTGGTCAGGCTAACTATGGCGCAGCAAAGGCTGGTATCGCCTCCTTTACCATCATCGCATCGCAGGAACTCGCCCGCTATGGTGCAACCGTAAATGCAATTGCGCCGGTCGCACTTACCAGGATGACCGAAAACCTCGGCATCTTCAGCCACGAGGAGGATCCCGCAAAGTTCGACCCCTTCGCCCCTGAAAACGTATCACCATTGGTCGTCTGGCTAGGATCAGCTGCGTCAAAGGGAATTACCGGCAGGGTCTTCGATGTATACGGTGGACACATTGACGTCGCAGAAGGTTGGCACGCTGGCCCCGGTGCCGACATCCAAGATCGATGGAAAGTTGAAGACTTGGACAAGGTAATTCCATCTTTGGTCGCCAAGGCGAAGAAAAACGCCGACACGATGGGAAATATCCCGGAGTAAACGATACCGGAATCGGCTAGGACAAAAAGTGATGAAGGGACCTCGGTCCCTTCATCCGATGATCGTGGCCAGAGCGGAACCTCCGTCCGCCGCCTTTGCGATTTAGGTATCGACGTAATCATTAGGTCCTTTGGCGCGGCAGTTAGCACTGGTCACCTTCTGGCCGCTCGAAGTGCAATAGCACTCCACCCTAATTTTGGACTTCCACCCCGGGCGGAAGTGCTCAGCTCAGAGCCGGTTTTGGACCTGTTTGTTCCACTAAAAGACTCATTCAAGACTCAATTGAGGGGCTTCGCGACTCAGGGTAGCTAAAAGGGCCAATGATGCCCGAGGATGACGCAACTACCAACAATTTAAGTCGAGCTACTCTCTATGACCTGCACAGAAACACCACAACGAGTTCCTTACGCCACGTCGAGTACCGATCACCCAATTATCAACCCCAAACGGCCCATGCATTCAAAGTCGACCTTCGATGAGACATCAGTGCCAAGGCTTGAATAACCCGTCGCTCTGCCTAAACTCTGCCCCTGCCCTAACGGTTTTTAATCACCCACCAAAAAGATCCCCATACTTGGCGGTAGTGGCACTAAATTACGACCTTTTCCGCTAAGCGCTGCTAGTCAACTTGGATTCAACGTATTTACCTCCGATGTAGACAGAACACGGGGACGAAGACTCCGGGATAATCCGGCTTGGATCCAAGGTTCATGTCAGTCTTGTCTCGGCCAGCCTAACTAACTGCTGAAGTTTGCACTGAAAAGCTAATGACCTGCATCAACAACTAGGTTAGGCTTGTGTTTCTAGGTCAATCCACGGCCTAGCGTGGAGGTGTTGTGGACCGTAAGAATATAAATCAGGGGGTCATCGAGCTGTTTGCCTTGGTTGGCGACAGTTTTGCCGGGGCCACTGACGCTCTCCTTTCTGGCGATAAGGTTGCCGCCAGAAAGATCGTCGAGCGTGACCTGGAAGTCGATCACCTCTACCGAGAGATTGAAAGCTCAGTAACTAGGGAGTTAGTGGATGAGTTTGGGACAAAAAGCGACCGCTTTTATCTTCTTGCTGTGTTGAGGATGATTCCTGAACTCGAAAGGTCCGGGGATCTCGCTGAGCATATAGCCAGGAGGGCGCTTTCCAACCTAAGCGAGGAACTCTCTCCTCGCTGCCGTGGCATTATTGATCAGATGGGCGACATAGGTACAACGATGTGGAGAAAGGCCACCGACGCATTTGCTGACCAAGATCTACGACTGATATCGGTGATCGAAGCACTTGACGAAGAGGTCAATGAACTTCACGTGGCATTCGCCTCAGAGCTAGTTTCTTGCATCAAAAGCATATCTGTTGCCATGGAATTGGCCCTCGTCGCTAGGTTTTACGAGAGATTCGGCGATCACGCAGTCAACCTCTCTAGAGCGGTCGAACTCTTTTCCGACAAGGTTTCCGACAATAGACAAACCACCCAAAAAGAGAAGCGAGTTGCCTTCTTCCCCGGCGACTAGTCCTAATGCGGCACCGGAAGCCAGATACAAAAAGTGACCTCGGATTACTAACGACCCAAAGCGACCCTTCGTATTGAGACTTGTATTGTGACTTTTTGCCCTGGCGGAAATCTCCCCCGGGTCGGACAACATCGAAATGGGCCAAGGCGCAAAGAATCGTTTTCATCTGGATGACAAACGCTGCTTTGAACTGCTCGGCTCCAAAGGGATAGGCCAGGTCGCCTTCACACAGAACGCAATGCCGATTATTACCCGGCTGAGTTTTCGCGTCGACCACTCATCGGTCTATTTCCGAGCTCCCGACTCTGCTCCACTCCATCGCAGTTTCTCCCATTCGGTCGTGGCCCTATACGCGGACTCCATCGATGCGTCAAGCCAGATTGGGTGGTCCGTGCTCGTCGTCGGAAGATCCAAAATCGCACGTACAAATCGTGTCGGCTCACTCAGTGACGAGGAGGATCGAAACCTGCTTCTGCCGAGGGATATCCGGCTGATCGAGTTATCGGTTGATT
>JAKAPB010000437.1 GCA_021823045.1 Actinomycetes bacterium
GTGGAGTGTGGGATTCCTGTTGGGGATCGGGCTGAAACTCTCATACTCAAAAACTGTTACCCTTTCCTTCACCGCTGCAGGGAATAACTTCGAACTCGCAATCGCAGTCACGATTGCCACCTTTGGGATATCGAGCGGTCAGGCCCTCGCTAGCGTGGTTGGACCGCTAATCGAAGTACCAGCGCTAATCGGGCTCGTCTACCTCGCACTACACCTAAAAAATAGAATCACCAGCTGGGCCCCTGAACCTACGGGCTGATATTTCAAAGGCGGCCTATCTGGTCAGAGCGATAGCGTAATTCGACTCTGCCGCTAGCTGAATACCACTCGATCCCCACTGCCCGATCGAGTCTCCAAAATGGACAGTCACGGCTCACACAGGGTTGCCTGCCATGAGACCGACTCTGGCCGACTAACCGCTACCCACCAGCCATAGCTCCCAAAATAATCAGCGGCTCCTCACCCCTTGCCACCAGTTCGGGAAGTGGTTCGGCGAAACGCTGATTACTGAGGTCCGTTTCAAGTGCGAAGAACCTGACATAGGGCCTCCGCTCGAGAGTGTTTCTATCCCTAATAGTTCCTTTTAGAACCGGATAGTACTCCTCGAGCACATCGAGTACGGACGACATCGTGATTGGCTGTGCGACGTCGAGACTTACCTCTTTGGGGACATTTGCGAGTCTGCTTAGGTGCGGGGGTAAAATTACTCGGATACTCAAACTCTCTGCACCTCGACCGAATAGACGGCGGGTAGGCCCGAAAAGATCGATTGCCAGCTATCGCCAGAATCGCTGGAGGTGTAGATCTCCCCTGATGTCGTCCCGAAGTAGATCCCACAAGGATCCAGATCGTCAACATCCAATGCGTCTCGTAGGACATTGACGTAGCAGTTTGCCTGGGGAAGTCCCTTGGTCAAGGGATCCCAATTGTCGCCACCGGTCGTAGTTCGATAGACCCTCAGCATGCCCTGGGGCGGGAAGTGTTCGTAGTCGCTCGATATGGGTATGACATACGCGGTCCCACTTTGATGTGGATGGAGCGATATTACGAACCCGAAGTCACTAGGCAGGTCGCCACTTATCTCATACCAACTCTCTCCTGCATCGTCTGAGCGCATAACGTCCCAGTGCTTCTGCATATATAGGGTGTCGGGACGGTTCGGGTCGAGGGCGATTCTATGAACGCAGTGACCCACCTCTGCGTCGGGGTCAGGTATCCCATCTGACTTGAGTCCCCTATTGACTGGCCTCCAGTTCGCTCCAAGATCGTCAGAGCGAAAGACTCCCGCAGCCGAAATAGCTCCAAAGATCCTTCCATTAGATCGTGGATCGATGACTATGGTATGAAGGCATAATCCCCCGGCCCCCGGTTGCCAGCTCTTACCAGTAGTGTGTCCCCGTAGCCCCGGTAACTCGCTCCAGCTCTTAGCTCCGTCGGAGCTTCTGAAGATCGCAGCATCCTCCGCACCTGCGTATACCAGGTCGGGATCCTCCAGGTCGGGCTCGAAGTGCCAAATCCTCTTGAACTCAAATCCCCTCTCGCTACCGTCGTAATAGAGGTGGGAACCTACCGGGTCCTGGTAAGAAAACTGATTGTCTACCGGATAAAAGCTTTCGCCGCCATCGTCAGATCGTTGAACTATCTGTCCGAACCACTCATTTGACTGAGATGCATATATTCGAGCCGGGTCTACCGGAGAGCCCTTGATATGGTAAACCTCCCATCCACCAAAGAGCGGACCCTTTAGGCTCCACGTCTGCCTCTTTCCGTCGGAAGTCGCGATGAATGCTCCTTTTTTGGTGCCTATCAATATTCGAACAGTCGTCACCGACCTCACCTCCGGTTGGCTGATCACTTGGAGGGGCATCAAGGTGACCCTCAACTAGAAACTTAGCGCTGCGGCGAACACGTTGCATTGAGGTTTTAAAATCACCAGCCAAAAGCAACAAACAATACTCCGAACAGCACTAAGTCCGTATAAAGCTACTGATCAAGGAGCTGATCCCTGGAAAAAGCGGTGAAGTCTTGACCGTAACAGGCATAATTCCCATTAGTTTACGTTAACGTAAGCATCGGTTTGAAGTCCGCAAATTCGCACGCGAGGTGATCATGGCACAGACGGAAATTGTCCGGGAACCTGTCGAACACCATTGGTACGACATGGAACACGGCCACGTGACCCACCCGAGCAGGTACAAGTGGATAGCGCTGTCTAACACCACGATAGGCATGCTCATGAGCACGATCAACAGCTCAATCGTGCTGATTGCGCTGCCAAACATTTTTAACGGAATTAAGCTCAACCCCCTATCCCCCGCCAACACCGGTTATCTCCTGTGGATGCTCATGGGTTTCTTGGTGGTAACCGCCGTATTAGTGGTGAGCTTTGGGCGAATCGGTGACATGTTTGGCCGGGTTCGCATGTACAACCTCGGTTTCGCAGTATTTACCCTCTTTTCGATACTGCTATCTTTGACCTGGATGCACGGCCAGGCTGCGGCGATGTACTTGATAATTATGAGGGTATTCCAGGGAGTCGGCGCGGCATTTCTGATGGCTAATTCGAGCGCTATTATCACTGACGCATTCCCTGCGAATCAGCGAGGAATGGCACTTGGGATAAACCAAGTTGCTGCGATCGCTGGCTCCTTTATCGGTTTGATCATCGGAGGGCTACTAGGACCATTCGACTGGAGGTTGGTGTTCTTGGTATCGGTCCCAGTAGGACTATTTGGGACCTTCTGGGCCTACTTCAAGCTCGAAGAGCACGGAGTTCGCACACCCTCGAAGATCGACTGGTGGGGGAATCTGACCTTTGCGGTAGGTCTGATCCTGCTACTCGTGGGGATCACCTACGGTATCGAGCCCTACGGAACCTCTTCGATGGGTTGGACCAACCCCAGCGTTCTACTCGAACT
>JAKAPB010000438.1 GCA_021823045.1 Actinomycetes bacterium
CCGTTTTGTAGTCAGTTACGGTGATCGTGCCGTCGTCGTTGAGATCGAGCCGATCGATAATTCCACGCAGTATTAGTCCGTTAGATTCGAACTCCAAGAGGAGTTCTGTCGCTATCGCGGTGATCGAATTCGGGTCCTCCACCACGAAGTCCTTATCGACCATATCCCATGTGGATTGGCGGAATTCCTCGATCTTTGCTTCGTCGGACCACTCTTTGAGTGAGCAGAGCTCCCCTTGGGCTAGCGACTTTTCCCAGACTTCGTCGAAGATCTCCTTAGCCGTCTCCCTGTCCCTATACCCCTTTTTGACTTCAAAGTAGAGGCGGTCGAGTGTCCTGTGGGCGATGGTTCCCCGAAGTGCCCACAGGTTTACGGGTTGAGGTACCTTGTCGATGACGGACAGCTTGAATGAGTACCCGCACTCCCGGAAGGTATTTACTTTCGAAGGTGATAGTGAACTTGGTAACTTTAGAGCCATCTTAATATTCCATGATAGGTCGCCGAGGGACCTACTCGTGGCGTATTCGGCGATGCGGGGCTAAACATCACCGGACAGTTTTCCATCCCGTTCGGTCGGACTTCGCGCTATTCAGCTAGCTCGAGGTTGACCTTAACATGTTCCGCGAAAACCGCAGGCAAACACATCGGACCGAAGTGATCTACATCGGCTACCTCTTCAAAGCTTCCACAGGGCAACAGCGAAGCGATGTTTTTGTAGTAGGAAGCACTGAAGGTATCCGAGTTTGAACCCCGGGAGATAATCGTTGGAACTTTGACCCCCTCCAGTCTGGAGTATATTTTGGTGCTCGCCATGGCGCTGTAAATCGCAGCTTCGTCCTCCCTTGCACAACACAGAGTCACCTCGCCAGAGGGCAGTTCCTTCAGACAGTGCTCTACGTAGGACCTTTGCGACAAAGCGCTGAAATGCATCATCGGGGCCTTGGTGGTGAAGTTTTGGAATGCTTCATGTCTAGAGCCAAAGACCTCGCGCCTTTTCAACGTAAAGTCCGCTAACGGGTTGCTCACATAAGGTGTATCTTCCATCTCCTGTGGCACGATGATCGGCTCGTAGAGGTATAGGGAACTTACAAGACCGGGCTCCTTTAGGGCTGCGAGCAGCAGCGCCATGCCGCCACATGAGTGTCCAAATCCGTAGATCGGGGTGCCAGCTGGGTACCGGTTGCGAATCGCCTGCAAAGCGGTAAGGGCGTCGTCACCGAAGTTGGCCCAATTGTATCCGCCGGAGGCAGATCTTTCAGAGTCGCCCTGGAACCTAAGGTCAACCCCGAAAATGGTGAATGAGTCAGAGAGGAGGTTGGCGAGCTCCTGATAAACCAAAGCTCCAAAGCCGGTGGCGTGCACTAGCAACAATGGGTTTCCGATCCCACCCATTTCGTGAAGGGCTATTTTTGTTCCGTCGGCACTTATCAAGTATTGCATTGAATCTAAAGTACAGGCGAAATGCAATTTAGCCGGAGCGGTAGGCCAACCTTTTACATCTTCAAGGGCCCGTTTTTACCGTCTAAGGGGTCAGGTCGGATCGAGATTATTGAATGGTTGATGAAAAAGAGTCAGATTTATCGGCCGACTCGACCCCATTTGATCTCAAAGACGAGTCATTTCTAGTAGCTTGTTCTCGTGCAACACCTTGTTTCCAGCTATGGGCTAATTGCGGTCTTTTTACTAATGACCGCCGAGTCTGCCTGCATACCGATACCTTCAGAACTGATTATGACATTTGCAGGCGCTTTGGCGGCGACCGGCAAAATGAATTTTGTTGGAGCCGTAATCGCCGGCATCCTCGGAAACCTATTAGGCAGCTACATAGCCTGGATAGTCGGTCGAACCGGTGGTAGGGCGGCGGTAATACGATACGGACGCTACGTCTGGTTGAAGGAAGAGGACCTACACAAATCGGAGCTTTGGTTCGAGCGCAAAGGGGATATGGCGGTATTGGTGGGAAGGCTCCTCCCGGTTATTAGGACCTTCATATCGCTCCCCGCTGGAGTGGCCGAGATGAATCCGGGCCGCTTTGGCCTCTATACCGCTGCGGGAAGCATCCCTTTCGTTTTGGCCCTGACAGCAATTGGCTACGCCCTGGGGGCAAACTTCAATACAGCTGCCAAGGTGGTCCAGGACTTTGGGTATCTAATCGGTTTGGTGGTCGTTGTGGCAGTAGTTGCGTTCTTTGTACGTAGGTCGAAGCAAGCTCATGCCAACTAGTTCGCACGAGGGGACGTTTTAGTAACCGGGAGCGGCTAAATTAGTCATTCGGCACGGGGAGTGGCGCAGCTTGGAAGCGTACCTGCTTTGGGAGCAGGGGGCCGCGGGTTCAAATCCCGCCTCCCCGACGTAGCCGATCGGTTTTCTGCGGGTGTAGCTCAATGGTAGAGCTCCAGCCTTCCAAGCTGGTGGTGCGGGTTCGATCCCCGTCACCCGCTCCAAGTCGCAGGGATATACGACTGGCGCTCAGGTGAGATATGGACTTCCGTCCAGCTGCGCATGTTCCGCTAATTGGCAGCTAGGCCAGCGTAATAAAGCTGCTGATTAAATGCGCATTTCTTCGCGTCCATGTCGCTTTATGGATTCCGAACGCACCAGTGGGTCAATTATTGAGGCGGGGATTAGTTTCGTGTCGAATAATGTTCGGGAATTCCCATCGAAGGCGGTGGGTGTCGGCTCGACGATATGAGGAAATGCGAGCTTCTTGGTGCCCTATGGGGTATCGCCCCAAAAGAGAGTTAGAATAGGTTACTAATACGGGTGCTAGGTATATTTTGGAGGTTGGCAGTATGAGTACTGACAGTGACGCTGCCGCCGATCACATCGTTGAAGGGGTTAACTTGTCCGACTCGTTGGTGGAAGCCAGCAAAGTGAACGAACACCAATCCCCATTTCATGGATCCGATCTCGAAG
>JAKAPB010000439.1 GCA_021823045.1 Actinomycetes bacterium
ATCCTTGCCAATTGGCCCTTATTGCAATTTGTCGATGCGATGGTCCCAAGTGCTTTCTCTCGCCAGCAAACTCGTCGCAGGATAGTCACCACACACCGATGGCTTCCAGCGGTGGAAAGTGCCACTCAACGGAAGTTCTTACATCACCCGGGGCGGACCGGCTTTTTTGGATAAGAATCCTACAGTTCAGCGGCTAGATAGTTCAGCGGCTAGTTCCAACTGGGTGGGACGCCCTGCGATAGATAATGACCAAATTTCCCTTTCGATCCGCTAGCTTGCGCAGAGGTCTATATTTCGGGTGGCGAGAATCTTTTCAACCGACCCAATAAGGTCGACTCGACTCAGCGACCCTGACGCCACGGCTTGATCCAAAGCGACCACGCTTTCCTTAAAGGTAACTTCTGGGTCAACTGTGTTGAACATAACCATGTCCGCTCCGGCTTCTATCGCTCTAACCGTGGCTTGTGGTACGGTCAATCCGATCTGTTCGATCGCTCCGGCTGACATTGAGTCAGTGATGATTAGCCCGCCGAAGCCCAGGCTATTGCGCAGGTAGTCGATAGCTACCCTCGAAAGGCTCGCTGGACCGGACGTCAAGCCAGGAACGATCGCATTCGACATCATGACCACGGGCAGCTTTGCCTCAATGGCGGCCTCAAAAGGTATAAGGCCCGTCGTCTTGAGCTCGCTAAAGGGCAATGTGGAAGCCGGAGCGACGTCGGTATTTCCGCTGGACCCTCCCAAACCAGGAAAGTGTTTCAATACCGGGATGACCCCAGCCTCCTGGAGCCCCTGCGCAAAAGCCACTCCATCGGCAGCGGCTACGCTCGGAATCGCAGAAAAGCTCCTTGTTCCATCTGGGTTAGTCGCTGAGGGACCGGGCCTTCCATCCACATCCAGCACCGGGGCTAGATCCATGGTGACCCCAACCGCTAGCAGCTTCTTCCCGTAGTTGTAGGCGAGAGACTGAATCTCACTTGGGGTCAAGGTTGCTCCCATAGTCCGGGCAGAAGGCATCGCCCCAAGTAGCCCGGCAAGCCGTTGTACAGCGCCACCCTCTTCGTCCGACATGATCAATGGCGCCACCCCGAGGGGGTTTAGTCGCTTAAGTGCCGAAAGTTGTCCCGAAAGTGCCGATGTCGCCCCGTTACCGAAAAGTATCACTCCACCTGCGCCATTGCTCACTTCGGGTGCTACCAGCTGTGGATTAGCGTCGTTTACCGGAACCACAATCAAGCCCGCAGCTAAAGCGCTGGTAGGCCATCCGGAGAGCACCTTGAAATTTGAACAAGCTGCCTTGGTCGTCGTAGGGCTCTGTGTAGTAGCGACCGTAGAGGTCGTCGGTTCGCTCGACCCAGCAGCGCTACACCCGCCAAGCAACATCGCACCCACGGCGAGTCCAGCGAAGATCGAAAGCCCTATTCCGGTTGAGATACCCACCAATACCTTCCTGATTCATCCCGCCAAAAGACGATTTAGGCTACCCGAAGAGGGCAGCTTGCGACCCAACAGAGCCGAATGGCCAACGGTACAAGTAGTTGCAACATCAGCCAACATACTTCGGATCGAACCTAAAGCCACTGTCAGCACTCTGATCGCCTATGGGTGTCAGTGGGTTGAGGCTTCGCTTTCCACTCCCTTTTTCGCAAGTAAGTAGTAGGCAACCCCCGCAACGATAATCCCGGTAAAGACAGAGAAGTCCGCCCCGTTTGTTAAGTTCGAGATTGGACTGACATAGTGCGGGTAGGCATCAAGCGCCAAGAGGGAGGCGGCCATCCCGAGAACCTGAGCGATTATCGCCTGCCAATGGACTCCGTTATTACGGTAGTAGACGCCACCCTTGGTCTTTTGGAGGTCCTCTTCGACATATTTCTTCTTCCTAAGCACCCAGTCCACCAAATAGATGGCCGTCCACGGGGCGACCCACACGACGATGAAAAGTACGAACTCGTTAAGCAGGCTATTGAATGAGTTGGAGAAGATGGCATAGGAGGTCAGAAGGCCACAGATCACCGTGTCCAAGAAGACCGCCTGGAGCCTGGTAAGTTTCAGACCAAGCGCCTGCAAGGTCACTCCCGAAGAGTACAGGTCGAGGCTATTGATGGCAAAGAGTTGTACTATTGCGACGATCAAATATGGCCAGAGGAACCAGGCCGAAAAGGCCCCGGCCATTCCGGTGATCGACCCAGAATTGCTTCCCAGAAATGTGGCCACCGCAGCACCGAGGCCCATGAGCAAAACCGACGGTATGAAGGTTCCCAAAAAGACCCATCCCACTATCGCCTTTGCTGAAGAAGCCTTTGGAAGGTACCGAGAGTAGTCATTTCCATTTTCTGTCCACCCTAAGCCACTCGTGGTGATGATGAAGGCCAGGGCCTCGAGCATCGTCTGCCAGTTAGCCCCGTGATGCACAGAGTGAACATTTACTTTGGAAAGGCTTAACGCTGCAAAAATCACAAAGAGGACCACGAAGGGAACTAAAAGGACTCGCAATGTTTTGAGGATCACCTCGTGACCGAAAAGCGGCAGGATGAGCTGGACAATAGAAGCCCCAACTATCAGGGCAATCTTCAAAGGAATCCCTGCATGCACACCTGAATTGGAGGCCAAAGCCAGTCCGGCTAGCACGATAAGGGCTATACCTTCGGTCTCAAAACCGACTTGGGTCAGCCAGTTGAAAACCGCCAACAGTTTCGATCCCTTTGGCCCATACGAGGCTCGATTGATCGTGAATGTGGTAGTTCCAGCCAAAGGCCCTTGGAGACTAGTCAACCCAAGCAGAACCCAAGAGAGGTTGCCTACCAGGATAATAAATACCGCCTGGGCAAAAGATAGTCCGAAGCTCATCAGAACTGCCCCATAGACCAAATATTCAACATTGAATATCGCACCGGCCCACATCCAGAAGAGAAGATC
>JAKAPB010000440.1 GCA_021823045.1 Actinomycetes bacterium
TCAGGCTCGTCTAGAGTATTTGTCTCTTGTATTTTTGACGAAGATTCCGCAGGAACGCTCTGAACGACGGATTGCGGCTGGCTTGTCGGTGAAGCCGGTGAAGAAGCTACCGGGGCGCTTTCGCTTGAGACAACAGCAGCGGCTACGGTTGGTGTAGCAGTAGGCCCTTGGGACTTTAGAGCCTCACTAGCTGCTACTTGGATATTGCCGCCCGAGGCCATCGGCCTCCAAGTGCCCACCTCTTGACGAACCTCGCTCTTTGGTTCCAAAGTAGGTTGCGCTTGCGCGCTCGCCGCTACGCTTCTAGGTTGCTCTATCGAACGATCTTGAAAGAACTCGCGCCACTCAGCGGACACCGACTGCGGATTCTCTAGGTACCGACTATACATCTCTTCGACGAGCCAGTCATTGGGTCCAAAAGGCTCACTTTTTATATCTAGGTTTTCTGCCACACCTATGATGCTACAAGCGATTTCGACTCGGGGGAAAATCCGACCCTTAGAGTACCAAAATCCATCTCCCAGCATTACTGCCCCTTCATAAAACCTGCTCAAAAGGAGCTTTTCCGCTCGGGGTGATAAATCTCTAATTCGCAAGGTTTGAAGAATTCTCTCCACCGTGTCTATTTAAGTCTAAACAGATAGCAGTTATCTCCAAAAACGAAGCATCAGGTCAGGATCCGAATATCCATCCCGGTATCAATTTCCTCACCGAATGCGACATCCAATCGCTATTTCTGGCCTTCATTGTGTGATATCCTCCGGCCCTTTTGCGCTAGCGGTATTCGTCGAAAGCAAAGGACCTACTTCCGGCAACTATCCGGAGACGCCGTGTGTTCTTTGATCTCTACCCCATGATCCATGCCCACTTTCAGGACGCACAACGAACAAGGGGGGGCCTCTCTGCGCAAAGCTAACCTTTCGATTCCTCCTAAACAACAGCATCGTTGGCTCCAAAGACCCACCGAAGATTTCAGCCACAGGGGTCATCCCACAAGATAACGAAAGCGAGGATTCGGCTTGGGAAATTCGAACAATCCACTCGTTCGCAGCCAGTTTGACCTTCTTCTTGATTCTTGTTGTTTTAGAAAATTAAGGTCAGTAGACAACGTAACTTATATCGTGATCGGGCTCTGGACGAGATGGTGTAGTTTCGCTCCCCGTGAAAGAGGTTCGTCAGAACTACACCTACGAATTACTGAACGACGCTTTGTGTAATTCTGTGAGGCGTGTGTCGCGTTGCCGAAGCCGATCGGATTGTGCTTAGATTCAAGCGAATGAATCATCGGTAAATTTTGAAGAGTCCCCGACGTTGTGGTCGTGGCACAAATGCAGTCCTAAATATTTTGATCCTATGAGAACTGTCCCTATTTGGACCAAAACACCGCTCGGGGCCCCCTAGGAAGTGTCAGCGAAGACCACTAGGGACTCTTTCGCGCTCTACATCGCTGTTGCATAAGCTCTGACCAGCGTCGACATACCGGAGGGTATCAGAAGGCGGCAGATTGCTAACCCGTCTTAGCTCCAAGAGATATGATCAGTGTGTGCAATCAATACTGACCTTTGTGCGGCATCTTCTCGGAATTGAGATGGGGGTGGCGGCACAGAATCGACGCCGGATCACTCTTGTCTGCGTGGCGCTCGTCATATTGACATTCGCGCTACTAGACCCTCTGGGTCGGCCTGAAGCGATCACCTCTGGACAAATAGGTTTAGCCTTCTTCGCTGCGCTTCTGACCGGCGGAGCGATCATCTTTGGACTCTCCTTCAATTCTGCCACGCTTTGGCCCTCTCTTGGGGAGATCAATGAATATGTGGGCATTTCGGACTGGGTGACCACGTCTGCACTTGGAACGACCGCTCTCGCTATTGGGGCTTTAGTCGGCCAGGATACCATTGAGAGTTTTGGCTCTATTGTTGTCATTTTCGGAGACCTCATGGGCCTAGTCTCCTTCCTTAGAATATTATCACTCGCCAGCCTCGACCGACGAAACGATGTACTTGCCCGGCGCCTTGGGGAGGAGTTCTCGCTTATAGCGGCGCATTCGCAGTACCCAGCGCTAGTCGACTATGGCGGCAAGGGTGTCCTCCATCGATTCATCACAGAGTTCGAAAGCTCGCTTGCCCGCTCCGACACCACGGCCCTGGGTGAGCTGGTTAATGAAGTCGAGCAGGCGTCGACTTCATTAAGAGACCGATATCGACCACCACACGCTGTATCTTCACCACTTCATTTACCAATTGAGCTGTCACTCAACCTTCTCCATCGAATCGTCCAACGTGCTTTGGGAGGAGGACTGGATCCCAGGGCTACGGCTGATTTACAGACGCATCTAGCACACGGCCTCATCGGCACTGCATTCGAGCTTTCAAAGGATGATCACGAGTCTTCTGCAGCGGCCACGTTAGGACACCTGAGTCTTCACCTTGCGTGGACGGCGAGTACCGCTTGGACCATGGCGGCACGAGCTTCGTTGGAGCCCGCTTGCGCTCGCGCCCTAATCGTATCGTCGAGTGATCTCAGGGGCAAGATCCTCAGGTCGGTCGATCCCGATCCGTCTGGAATCGGTAACCCAGATGATCTTCTCCAGGGGCCTATTTCTACGCCACTTGGCTCCCTTACCTGGCTCAGATGTTTCATGGAATTTCACGGATCTCCGATGACCGTTGCGCTCTATCCAGCCTTCCAGCTGCTAAGTGGCGAGCGATTCAGCCACAATATCTGGGACGGCGCTCCGATTATCTCACAGCTAAGGTACCAGCTATACTCGAACTCGCTGAACACGAAAGAAGCAGCTGCGAGTCGCGACGAATTCGGGTCAATTAGTGACTTCGACCGGACGTTCCTTTCCCTTTCGGTTGGTCTAATCGCTACGCTCAGAGATGTACGCCTTAGATCTCCGGCGACCCTCGGGCT
>JAKAPB010000441.1 GCA_021823045.1 Actinomycetes bacterium
TGCTTGGACACTCCAAGCGCCGCTGCTGTCTCTCCTATGCCGAGTAATATACCCATCTACAGTATATTATAGCACGTATCTGCAACTATCATGCAGCAGTTACTAACCCAGAGCGGGATGATAAAGAAGACGCCCATTACCAGACCGTATGATGCTGGTTTCTGGACGGCCAGCTTCCTGTTCCAGCTACTCAAACCTCTCAGGGGGCGATCCTCGTGGAAGTTGGGCGGGTGGATGCCGTCGGAGGTGCACGGGCAATCGTTTAGGCCCAAGTACCATCCCCTGAGCGTCGATTCGACCTCGGACCTCAGATGGTATGGCTCACCGAATGGGCCACCATAAGGGCCATGGTCGTCCTCGACCGTGGTGGCCGAGGCTTCGCTAACCACGGTCATCGAAGAACACAGAGACGCCTGGCCCGGTTCGGAGTGAAGTAGCTAGAGGCCGCCTTGTCAACTCGGACCTTTGGGTCAGCCATGGTGGCCGACCCCGGCGAGGTGAATGATAGAGGACGGGCTTGGTTAGGAATACGCCCGAGGCACTCAATAGCTACCCTGCCCGCCTCTATAGACGACTGAAACCGGGCGATCAAGGCGATCAACGGCGCCAAGCACGACGGCGGTTCGGGGCATTGTCATGCCCCAGCGTAATGGTGTTGGAGATGGCTAAGTTCCAAGTCGGGGTGGATTATCTCAGGCATACCGTGTTGAGGTCGACCTGCCCCCTCGCCGCCTATCCAATGCCAGCCAAAGGGGCCGGGCGTTCGCCTACGGACGGGCACTTCGGCTCATACGAGAACAATTCCGTGCCCGATCCACCTAACCTATGCTTGTGGAGCGCCGGGGGCTACCATGAACGAGGCTGTTGTTTGGCCGAATAAGGCGCTCTTTGTTCCTTGGTCGATGTTCTATTCTCTGGCTGATTTGGAAACGAAAGCCGGCTAAAGAATGTCCCCACCTCCCAGGCTCCGTCGGCGTGTCGCACTTCGAGAGATGCGGGCTGGCTATCGACCGAGGCCCGAGAGCAGCCAAAAACCTGGCGGCTCTGACCGAGATTGCCTCTGTGTACCTAATGGAACAATTGATTAACGGGCAACTTGTCGACTGGTTCAATCTTCTGATTCGCCCGACAGTTTCGAAACTAGGCAAGTGCACTCGCAGGTTGGCGAGCAGTGTCTGAGCCTGAGGTCGAAAGACCAAAGAAGAGAGAAAAAGACCACTCGGGCGAACTTTGCTAGGGACCGCTCCTTTGATCGAGAAGTTGCCGTCGTTACCGACTCCGTCACCCTTGGGGACCTAGCCTCGCCCGACCCCAAGAAGGTGGGGCCTGATACCGATAGTATGGTGTTGACTCGGCTCGGCTACTAGCGGCCCGAGAGCCCGAAGACGAGGTCCCATGGTAAGTGAGATATGCCCCTGGTAGTTCGGGGAACGAGTGCCGTAGTTCGAAGTTTTGCGAAGGCAATGAAAGATCAATATTCATTGACCAACATTAATCGTTTAAATTCTCTTGGTTAGATAATTATTTGTTGCCCGCCCGCTGCCTCTTTACCCTGCGTTAACATTTCCGCAAAGGGTGGGAAACATTGACCAGGCAGACTTGTGGTGGTGGGATTGCCGTGTCGGTTTTCCTGCATTCTCTAGACGGGTGCGGTTTCTGAATGGAACCGAGTGAACGAAAAAGGCACAGTGATGAGTTACCAGGCGGAGTACATCTGGATCGACGGCACAAAGCCGACGCCGATTATGCGGAATAAGACCAAGATCATCAAGGACGGAGAAGAGCCTGGTATTTGGGGCTTTGACGGATCGAGTACGAACCAGGCTCCGGGGAGCAACTCTGACTGCGTTCTGAGGCCGGTCTACACATGCCCGGATCCGATTCGGGGCGGAGCGAATGTGCTAGTGCTTTGTGAAGTCTTGCTGACCGATTTCACACCGCATCCGACAAATACTCGTGCAAGCTGCGTAGCGGTCGCTGAGAAATATTCTGCGCAAGAGCCAATGTTCGGCATCGAGCAGGAGTACACCTTCTATCAAAACGGTCGTCCGTTAGGCTGGCCCGAGACGGGATATCCTGCCCCCCAGGGTCCTTATTATTGTGGCACCGGCGGAGAGAAGATGGTGGGACGCGAGATCGTAGAGGCTCATACTCAGGCCTGTATGGACGCTGGGATATCAATAGAGGGCACGAACGCAGAAGTAATGATGGCACAGTGGGAGTTCCAAGTTGGTATCCTGGCTCCGCCAGCAATTGGTGACCAGCTTTGGATGGCCAGATGGCTCTTGATGAGAATCGCTGAAGATTACGGAGTAGTTGTCAACTGGGACGCCAAGCCTATGCCGGGCGACTGGAACGGTGCGGGAGCACATACCAACTTCTCGACCAAGGCCATGCGTGATGGTTATGAAGCGATAATCGCCGGATGTGAAGCACTTGGAAAAGAAGTTGAAAAGCATATCAGTAACTACGGGGTAGGTATCGAACAGAGGTTAACCGGTGCCCATGAGACCGCTCGTTATGACGTCTTTAGCTATGGAGCATCCGATCGTGGCGCTTCTATCCGAATTCCTTGGGCGGTCGAAAAAGCGAAGAAGGGTTGGATCGAAGATCGTCGACCCAATGCCAACTGTGATCCATATGTTGTCTCCCGATTGATAGTCGAGACCGTTTGCGAAGACGCAATTGGTCGCTAGTCCGACTCAGGTTAAATCATCTTAGATAAGTCAATAGCTGCGAATGAGAAATGCTGTTCTGGGGGGCCAAATGATTGGCCCCCCAGTCCGTATTGCAACCTTAACGAAGTTGCGTGGTGAAGTCCATGTGGCCCGGGCATCCCTAATGATCGCCAAGTCGATTTCGGGTTCAATTTGGGTTCTGGAAGCGACCCTAACCCAACTTTCGCACCCTCCC
>JAKAPB010000442.1 GCA_021823045.1 Actinomycetes bacterium
GATCTGCCTCGCCACCCTTCAACGCAGCAAACCAGGTGTCAAAGTTCTCCCAATCCAATGGATCAAAAAGCGCCTTCACGTGGATACCCACCAGCTTTTTTGGATCCTTGCCGATGCGACTCAGCGAGGTCGATGCCCAGGTGATCTCGCCCTCGGTATCAAGTTGGACCAAGAAGTCATGGACCGCCCGACTCGAGGCCTCCATCACCGCACTCTGTTCTTTGTGCCTAGCTTCTAGGTCGCTCAATTCCCCACTGAGAGCCAGTCTCTCGATGTTCGACTTGAGTTGGCTCTTGAAAAACTCAAGCCTCCTCGGATCACGTGAGGGATCGTCCCCGGTTCCTCCTATGACGACCAGACCCAGGAGTCGCTTATCGGTGTGGGAGGTTATGGTAACCCGCTGCTCCCAACTGCACTGTTTTCCAAGGAGCAGTGGAATGAGCGAAGACTGATTTTCACCGTCTCCAATAGTGTCTATCCAGTCCGCCTCAAAGTGTTCCCGGTCCACCAACAGTGCGCTAATGGTGGCACTCGACAACTCGGCTGGATCAAAAACGGGAGTGGGGTTAGCCTTGGTGACGAAAACGAGGATCACTCCGAGGGCAAAATCGAAGCCGGTATATCGCGCCGACTCTAACCAAGGTGCAACCGCGCTCACCTTGGTTAGCTCGGACCCAGATATTGCCCACTCGTAAAGGTCAGCCGGTCGAGCTTCCCTCATAGACCCGCACCCCTAGCACACAGCCCGACTCACAGCCCGACTCACAGAACCAAAACCGCGCACGGCCTTAACTCCCCATCGTCCCCACACTGAAAAGAAGCCCCAACAAAGGGCCCCGCAAAATGCGAAGAACCTATTTATCTATCGGTAGGGTAAAAATACCACTTTACTACTTAGCGCGATAACTTTTTTAATTATCGCAAAGCTGAAGATGGCTTCGACCCGATCCGGCTAGCTACGGCTGCGGAGTTAAATAGTAGAGAACTCATCTAGCTGCGCCCCGAGGAGCAAAGGATAGCGCTACCTCGTCTTTATGGCCTCAATTAGTTTGGGAACGATCTTTGACGCGTCGCCGACGATACCAAAGTCGCAGACCTGAAAGATCGGCGCCTCTTTATCCTTATTAATAGCGACGATGTTCTTCGACCCCTTCATCCCCACCATGTGCTGGGTAGCTCCGGAGATTCCAACTGCGATATAGAGGTTGGGTTTGACCGTCTTGCCAGTCTGGCCGACCTGGTAGGAATAGGGAACCCATCCTGCGTCGACAATGGCCCTCGATGCTCCAGGTGCACCATTGAGAAGGGTGGCTAACTCCTCTACCAGCTGGTACTTGTCCGGCTGTCCTAGTCCACGTCCGCCTGAAACCACAACTGGTGCCTCATCCAACTTGGGACCACTGCGCTCCTCGGCGTGTGAAGCCGTTACTTTCGCTCCGTCGGTAGGTCCTAAATCCGATACCTTGGCGGATGCAACTTCGCAACTCGCTGATCTCGTCGCTTCGGGGGCGAAGGACTTTGCGCGAATGACGAAGATCTGCGGGCCAGATCCTTCAAACTTTGAGGTCACGATCACCTCTCCGCCAAAGATCGCATGCTCAGCACTGAGTCCCGACCCATCAGAGACAAGGTTGACCACGTTGGTTATCACCCCAACCGAAAGCCTCGCCGAAAGCCTCGCCGCTGCGTCGCGGCCATCGTAACTGGCTGCAAAGAAGATGGCGTCGGGAGGAGTATTCCCCGATATCTCTCCGGCCATAGCCGCAGCTACCTTTGGACCGGGTAACGATCCCGCCAAGGAACCTATGTCGTATAGCTTCGATACTCCAAAAGCGCCGAGTGCGTCTTGGTATTGCGCTACCCCTTCGCCCCAAGCGAAGGCCTCGACCGTATCAGCAAAGGTACTCGCTGCGCTGATGAGCTCGAGTGTCGTGGTCGTCGGCTTGGCTTCCGCAAATTCAGCCAACACCCAAATTTTCCCTAGAGACACTTAAAATCCCCTTCTTTTTGAATCTTTCTATAAACCAAGAAGCTCCATATAATCCAGGAAGCTTTCTACAAATCGAGTAGGTCAAATGACCTTAAGTTGCTCCAGGTAACCAACGAGCTGACCAACGGCATCGTCATTATCCTCAATGATCGTTCCGGCCTGACGAGCCTCTGCTTTTCTAACCGCAACAACGCGTTGACCCGAATTGGCCCCGCCGACCTGGCCCGATAGACCTAGGTCCGCTACCGTTAGGGTAGCTACCGGCTTGGACTTTGCGGACATGATTCCCTTGAAAGAGGGGTAGCGGGGTTCGACAACCCCAGCGGTTACCGTTACGAGGGCCGGAAGGGGTGAGATGACCTCGTCGAATCCCGCTTCAGTCTGCCTCTCCACCTTCAGTTTTCCATCCACTATCTCGACCTTCTTGGCGAAACTCACCGACGGAAGGCCCAACAACTCGGCGACCTGCACCGGGGTCGTCCCGGTATAGCCGTCGGTTGATTCGGTGGCGGTGATCACAAGGTCAAACTCGGTGGTCTTTATCGCCGCTGCAAGCACTTTTGCCGTCGAGAGTGCGTCCGAACCGGCCAGTTCTGGATCGGAGATCAAAATACCCTTTGATGCCCCCATAGCGAGTCCGGTCCTAATCCCTGAAACTTCTCCATTAGGTGCCATCGAGACCAAGGTGACTTCTCCGCCACCCGCCGAGTCGACCAACTGCAGGGCCATCTCGACACCAAAGGTGTCCGAGTCATCCAATACGAGCTTGCCAGCCCGGACTAGGTTGTTGGTCGATGGATCTAGCGACTGTGTCGCCGTTGGGTCGGGGATCTGCTTTACGCAAACACAGATGTTCATAGCTTCGCATTACTCCTAGTTTTCACCGGACCACTTTGCGGCTCGGGTTAGCCGACCACCCGGC
>JAKAPB010000443.1 GCA_021823045.1 Actinomycetes bacterium
GTACGAGTTAGTGGCTGATGTGGCGATGTGGGGCACAATTATGACAAAGGCCGGGATTGAAACCATGGCGGTAACCATAGAGATGAAGACGTCATTTTTCAGAGGTGCGAAAACGGATATTCTGGCCAAGGCAAAGATCTTGAAGCTGGGTAAGCGGGTTACCTTTGGCGAAGCTGAGGTCTTTTCCAACGGAGAACTCATGGCTCATTCGACCCTTTCTTATGCCATGCCAGTCCGATGAAGGGCTAGCTTTTCACGCGGCAACAAGGAGCTCAAAGCGCTGTGGTTGTGGATAAGTTTGGGTGGGCCTCAAGGTGGCTTGCCAAAAGATGGGCGAGTGGCTTCGAAGGGGTTTTGGGGACTAGCTATTTCCTCCTTTTTGGTCTGCTTGCCAGATGGGTCGCCAACCGCAATCCATCGTTTATCCGTCTCTAAAAGGCTTTTGCCAAGCTTGTTCTTAGATGATCGTTGAGTGTCTCTTTGGTGGAAGTTGGATCGACTTTTTTGCGAATAGTTCGAGATAGGAGGATATCTCGTTTCGCATCTGTGATGGATCTATCAACTCATCGACGACCATTTCGCCGGCTAGCTTGAAAATGTCGTAACCCTGCCTGTACTGCTCTCTTAGCTCATTGGTGACCTTAGACCGTTCCTCGGGATCGGCAATCTGCGCGAGCTGGTTAAAGTAGACGGCGTTGATCGCCGCCTCTGGTCCCATGACGGCAATTTCGGCAGAGGGAAGGGCGAGGGTGATATCTGGGTCGTAGGCCGGTCCGCTCATCGCATATATCCCCGCTCCGTAAGACTTGCGCACGATAACACATATTCGAGGGACGGTCGCGCTCGAGGTGGCGTAGATAAATTTGCGGCCGCGCTTGAGAATTGCCGAACGCTCAACTTGGGTCCCAACCATGAATCCTGGAGTGTCCACAAGATAGACCAGAGGGATCTGATAGGCGTCGCAGAGCCAGACGAATTCAGCTCCTTTATCCGATGATTCCGGAAAGATCGCCCCGCCTTTATAGAGTGGGTTATTAGCAACGATACCTACGACCTGACCTTTGATTCGGGCAAATCCGACCGTCAACTCCTTGGCATAGTGCGCCTTGACCTCGAGGAAACTTCCGCAATCCACCACAGCAGAGATGAGTTTTAGTATCGAATATGGCTTGTTCGCATCGGGTGGAATGATGTCGTCCAGAGTGTCAGGGGACACCTCGGGATCTTGTGCGGGGTATCTAGCCGGTTTTTCTTCGGAATTGTCTGGTAAGAAACTAAAGATCTTCTTCACGATCTCTGCTGCGTGCGACTCTGACTCGGCGATGAAATGTGCTGACCCGCTGACCTCGGCGTGCATTTTTGCGCCACCCAGTTCTTCGGGGGAGGTCTTTTGACCGATGACCATTTCGACCATCCTCGGAGAAGCTATCGCCATGGATGAATCGTGCATCATTATCAAGAGGTCACAAAAGACTGGAGTGTATGCCGTCCCAGCGAAGCAGGTTCCGTACAGGACCCCTACCTGTGGAACCGAACCTGACATGATTGAGTGGTAGTAAAAGAGCTGTCCGGCGCCTCGCTTATCGACGTGATGGCCACCGGTTTCGTCGATCCTCGCTCCCGATGAATCGATGAGATAAAGTATTGGCCGCCTAGCGCGGATCGCCGCCTCCTGGGCCCTTATCAGTTTCTCACCGTGGTACTGCCCGATCGATCCCGCCTTGACCGTGTAGTCGGATGCGGTGAAGAATACTGACCTCCCGCCTATCTCCCCGGAACCACAGACCACGCCATCGGCTGCTAGCTCTTCGCTCCAATTGCGCGCAAGCATCCCGTATTCGGTCCTGATTTCTCCCTTGTCGAAGAAGAGCCTTAGACGATCCCTGACGAAAAGCTTGTCGGCATCGGACTGTTTTTTGTGGCCCTTTTCCGGTCCACCCAGCTTTATCTTGGCCTGAGTTGATCGGACCCGGTCCTGCCTATCTCCCAATGTCAATCGCTCCAATCAATTTCGGTCAGCCCTTTCAATGATTCCCCGCCTAGAACTACCACTGGTCTAGCTCATATCTCCATCCGCAAAAGAGCGCCACTAAGGGATTTGCCCTGTGTATCGGCCTTGATGGAGTTTGCGGCACCTCCATCTAGTACGTCATAGAGGACTATCTTCAAAGCCGACAGGTTGTCGAGCCGGAAGAGGTCAATTGTCGAGGGACCAAGTGGTGAAAAGTAATCGCAAAGCGCCTCCTTAGTCACTTTTTCAACGAGTAGCTGGTACTTCTCTTGGTCGTAGGCGATGAGGGATAGGTCGCAGTGGTTCCCCTTATCTGAGCTTCGAGAAAAGGCTAAGTCAATGAGTCTCATTTGGCTACCTCGAAGATATCTATAGAGACATTTTCGTCGATCGGAGGACGCTCAACGAGAGTGGGCCAGAGTCCAATCAGCGCCCGCGACCTGTCAAAGCCGAGCAGTCCAGAGGCAGTTGGAGGTCCGGCTAAGGCCAATGGCACCATCATCCTCGACACCATCTCGGCGACGGAGCGCTCTTGGGTCCTTATAGCGATCCGAAGATACACCTCGGGCAGGTCCTCTAAGGTCTCTGGGCTAGCGGCCATTTCGGCGTGGAGGGAATCAAGACCCAGGTGCTCTATCCGGATCGACTCCACTTTATCTTCAAAGACCTTGAGCTGCTCGGTGATTATTGAGGCTGTCATCTGGGCCTTTTTATAAGCGTCTGGCCAGCTGTAACCCAAGATGCCTTGACCCATCCACCCAGAGGTATAACCTATAACCGCTTTATACCTCTCTGGTTTGTCGTGTCCTGAAGTCCCGGTCACCGAGACCCGGTTGACCCCGACTTGGTGGACCGACGTAGTCGAGATATCCATTACGACGTCGGGAGTTTGGTA
>JAKAPB010000444.1 GCA_021823045.1 Actinomycetes bacterium
GATTGGCAGCTGGGGTGATCTGTGCCTTTGCGGTGTCACTGAAGTACAAATATCAGCTCGACGATTCGCTCGATGTTGGGGGTGTTCACCTCGTCGGTGGGATAGTAGGGACACTTTTGATCGGTCTGTTCGGTACGTCGGCTATCGGGGGTGTCAATGGTTTGCTCTACGGCGGCGGCGGTGTGCTGCTGTTACACCAGACGATAGCGGTCTTGGCCTCGGGCGCCTATTCTTTCGCTGCGTCGTGGATTTTGGCCAAGATTGTCGACAAAGCGATGGGCCTTCGGGTGACCCCAGACCAGGAGCTAGAGGGACTGGACACTGCGTTACACGCAGAGTCTGCATATGACTTTGAGGGGCTGATGCGCTCCTTTGGTAAGTGACAAACTGACACTGAGTTTTATGGAAGGAGAAGCGAAAGAGTGCTCTCGTATCGACTTAGCTCACTTCTTGCAGCTAGAGGGGCGACCGTGCCGGGAGTGTCTTTGATTTAATTTTCCATCGGCGACCCTAGGAGTGAAGGTGGACCCTGATAACCGGTTAGAGGGAATAGTACGCACCTTTACCGACAAGCGGAAGGAGCTGGCCCAGGGGAAGTGGTCCGATTTGGCGGCCATGGAGTCGATGACTAATCTTTCCGATGGGTTCATTGCGACCTTAGCTCAGGGCATACCGGGGATTTCCGTGTTGGCGGTTGGTGGGTACGGACGGTGCGAACTTGGGCCCTACTCTGACCTAGATGTCCTGGTCCTTCATGATAAAAAGCAGGCACCGGATGAAGTGACTAGATCTTTATGGTACCCAATATGGGATTCAAAGGTTTCTTTGGATTATTCGGTCCGGAATATTTCGGAGGCAATGCACGCGGCGGCCGAGGACCCCAGGGTGCTAATTGGTCTGTTGGATGCCAGGGTCATCTGTGGGAATGCCGACCTTGCCAAGGAGCTGAGTGAGACTATTGTTAAGCGATTCCGGACAAGAGCCGCCCAGTATATCGGCATCTTCCTCGAGCAGGCGGAGGAGCGCCGCTCAGCTTCGGGTGAACTCGCCTTCTTGTTGGAACCCGACCTAAAAGAGGCTCGTGGCGGATTGCGAGATTTGGTGAATCTGACTCATCTCTTTGCCCTTGAACTAGCGCCGCAAAGCGAGGGGAGTTTTCTTTCTCACTGCAATCGATTTCTGCTTGGGAGTAGAAATCTTGCTCAACGATCTGCTGGCAAGTCTGACAATCGTCTGGTTTTGCAGGACCAGGATTCCATAGCTGAAACTATGGGTCTCTCCGGGGGAGACGAACTGATGTCAAAGGTCTCTGAGGTTGGAAGATTTGTCTCCCGTTCCCTGGACGAGTTTCGAGGAGTGGGTGGACGACGTGGATCCCGGCGTCGGATTGTGCTACCTTATAGCGACGTTCCGGCGGGTACTTATCGCCAGGGCGGAAAGATCTACCTAAACGAAGCTTTGCTCGACAAACCTGACGCTAAATTAGTGCTGGAAGTAGCTGCGCTTTCGCAGGAAACAGGTCTATTGATCGCCCCTGAGGCTATGCGGTACTTTGCGGATGAGGTAGAGCCTTGGACCTCCGATTGGGATGCTTCGGCGGTGGAGGCATTGGTAGCGCTTCTTAGCGGTGGCCACAACTTGGTCGGAGCCACGGAGCGTTTGGACCATTATGGCTTGCTGGAGAGGATCATTCCGGAATGGAAGTGGGTCAGAGGGCTCCCGCAGCGAAACGCATATCACACCTTCACTGTCGACAGGCATCTAGTTGAAACGGCGGTGGCCGCCGGAGGCCTAAGAAGGCAGGTCAGGCGTCCGGACCTTTTGGTAATTGCCGCCTTCTTGCACGACATAGGTAAGGGACAAGGAGGAGACCACAGCCGTATCGGAGCCGAGATAGCGGAGAGAATTGTTCTAAGGTTCGGACTCAGTGAATACGATGCCCGGGTCGTGGTCCGGTTGGTTAGAAATCACTTGCTACTCGCAGATACGGCAACTCGGCGCGACATCAGGGATCCAGCGGTGATAAAGATGGTAGCTGAAGCCATCGGCGACCAACTTAGCCTGGATTTGCTGCTGGCACTTACCAAGGCAGACGCTCAGGCGACGGGCCACTTAGCGTGGTCCGACTGGAAGGCAGAGCTCGTCGAGCAGCTATACAGATCAGTTTCTGGGTACCTTGAGACCGGTGAGGCAAATTTCTTTGATGATTTCCCCGATTCAGTCGGCCTCGAGTTGATGGCGCAGTTCAATGGTGACCTGATGATCAAGTCCACAGGTGAGGAGGTTTGGGTGGTCGCAAGTGATCAGGTTGGACTGCTGTCCAAGGTCACCGGTGCGTTGTCATTGCTTGGACTGAATGTTATAAGGGCAGAGGTTTATTCCGAATCTGGAGTCGCACTTGAGCACCTGAGGGTCGTGGCGCCACACTCTCGTGAGATTCGGTGGTCTCGGTTTAGAACCGAATTAGTGGCTGCTCTTTCGGACGATGACTACCTAGAAGTGAAGTTAAACGAGAAGAGGCGAGGTCTCCGAAATCGTAGGATGGTGGCAGAGTCGGCCCAGATCAGCCCTCGAGTGACCGTTGAGAGCAAGGTGGGATCTCGACATTTGATGGTCGAAGTGTGTGGACCCGATTCATTTGGACTCATTCACCGCTTGACGGCGACATTGGCATCCTTCGGTTTGGATATTCTTCGGGCAAACCTGGTGACCATCGGTGACGACGTTGTAGATACCTTCTATGCACTTGGGTCATTCGAGCGTGAGTTATACCTCTCGAGTGATCTCCGAGTCCTAGAGGAAGGCCTCATCAGTGCCCTAGTCGATCCTTCCTAGTGCTAAAGACCTAATAAAGATATCTCCAGACTGTTGTAATGCTCTAATTGGCCTGGTCAAGTCGGTA
>JAKAPB010000445.1 GCA_021823045.1 Actinomycetes bacterium
CTTTGAGGTTCCCCTCGACAAGATCGGTGAGATCATCGGGCCCAAGGGCAAAAACATCAATTCGCTCCAGCAAGAGACCGGCGCGGATGTAACCATTGAGGATCAAGGCGGCATCGGCATCGTGACCATCGGTGCGAAGGAACTCTCCGCTGCCCTTGAGGCAAAGGCTCGTATCGACGAGATCTTAGACCCGCCGATTGCAGAGGTCGGAGCCACCTATATGGGCCGTGTTGTAAACATCACCAAGTTCGGTGCGTTCGTAAATATCATGCCGTCAAGAGACGGACTGTTGCATATATCGAAGATCGGTGGGGGCAAGAGGGTCGACAGGGTAGAAGACGTCTTGAGCCTGAATCAGCAGATCGAAGTCGTGGTCGAAGAGATCGATCCGAGTGGGAAGTTGTCTTTGAGGCTTGCATCGGATGGATCTCAAGGTGAAGGCCAGGGGGATTCGCACGCCGAGGCGGCTGAACCAAGGCCAAGTCGCGAATTTCGAGGCGAGTCGTCTCACGCTCCGAGTAGATCTGAAGCGCCCGTAGAACGCCAGGAGAGGCCGAAGAGGGCACAGGCCGAGAGGGTCTCTTTTGAAGAGGCTTTTGAGGCCGAGTTGGTCGAGGAGTTCGGTGACCTAGGTCCAGCGCTGCCACAACGGGACAATTCCGAACGCCGCGGCTACTCGTCTGGGTCGAGGGACCGTGGACCTCGGAGAAATCCGAGGCGCTAGAGTTTAGGCGTCCCCTTGGCCCATTTGCGGCCAGGGGGCCCTCGCATCTTGTAGGCTTTACCCATGAAAGTTGCAGTATTAGGTGCTGGTGGCAAGATGGGCTCGACCGTCGTCCAGGCGGTACTTCAAGAGCCGGACCTCGAACTCGTTGCCCTAGTAGACCCGAAGCTTTCGGGTATTGAGTACTCCCATGCGCTAGGTATCGCCGGGACTGGACTAATAGTATCTGGGGACCTTTCAGAACTGCTTAGGTCAGGGACTGAAGTCGCCGTTGACTTTACCGATGCCGCTTCGGCCTATCAAAACCTGCTTTTCTGTGCCGAGAATGGGATTTCGGCGGTGGTAGGGACTACTGGACTCTCCACTTCGCAGCTGGAGGAGCTGAATGAAAAGTTTCTGGCCTCCGGCGTGGGTTGCATTGTCGCTGCTAACTTTGCAATAGGGGCGATTTTAATGATGAAGTTCGCCGAGATGGCGGCGCCATTTTTTCACTCCGTCGAAGTCGTCGAGATGCACCACGATACGAAGGTCGACGCTCCCTCGGGGACAGCCCTGACTACCGCCAAGAGAATTGGTCGTGCTAAGGTCGCGTCGGGTGGGGCTTTTGAACCCGACCCAACACAAAAGTTTGTGGTGGAAGGCGCAAGGGGTGCCTCGGTGGATGGTGTCGGAATCCATTCGCTTAGGATCAGAGGTGCGATAGCGCACCAAGAGGTGGTCATGGGCACGACGGGTCAATCTTTGACGATAAGGCATGACTCATACGACCGGAGTTCGTTTATGCCCGGGGTGATAATTGCGATTAGGGGCATAGCGAGCGTGACGGGCCTGAATATAGGGGTTGACGATCTTATTGAGGGGATGTTTAATTCGATGTCGACAGATAGGGCGAGATGATGGGAAGGGCTCTGGTTAGTTTTGGACGGGTCATTACCGCGATGGCTACTCCCTTTGGAGTCGACTCGTCGGTAGATTACGGTGCGATATCGGCTTTGGCGAATCACTTAAAGTCGTCCGGAAGCACGGCGATAGTCTCGACCGGCACTACCGGTGAGGCGGGGACATTGACCGACCCGGAGAGGGTAGAGGTCTGGCGGAGGACGATTGAAGCGACCGACCTCCCCGTGATCGTGGGATCTGGGTCCAATGACACGGCTCATAGCGCCGAGCTGACGAGGCTCGCAAAGGATCTGGGGGCTAAGGGAGTTCTAGCGGTGGTGCCTTACTATTCGAGGCCCTCCCAAGATGGTATTTTTGGGCACTTCGCCAAGATGGCCGAGGCGACCGACCTCCCAATTGTTATTTACGATATTCCAATTAGGACCGGAAGGAAGCTCGAACACAAAACCCTGCTGAGGCTGGTGGAACAGTACCCTCATATCTGTGCCCTCAAGGATGCTTCGGGCGAGGTAGCCAACGCCGCACAGTTAATTGCCGATGCACCGGAGGACTTTAGCGTCTATTCCGGCGATGACTCTTTGACTCTCCCGTTTATGTCGATAGGTGCAGTCGGTGTCGTCGGGGTAGCAACCCACTGGGCGGGGCAGTTATTTAGCGCGATGATTGATGCCTTCGAAAAGGGCGATATCAAGCTCGCCTCGGAGATCAATAGGATCCTCGGGCCGTCCTATCGATTCGAAAGCCAAGCTGACGCACCGAATCCTATACCTACCAAAGCGATGATTGAGGCTTTAGGACTGTCGGCTCGGAACTGTAGGCTGCCCATTTCGAACCCTTCCGACGATCTAGTTGCTCAAGCGGAAGCGGTCCTGGTCGATCTCGAATCGAGATCTAAAAAGCTTGGAATCCAGCTAAATAAAGGAGTTGGCCGAACTTGGCCTCAGAAGTAAAGATAACCTTCCTCGGCGGCCTTGGAGAGATAGGGCGCAACTGTGCAACTATCGAACAAGACGGTCAGGCGGTGTTGATCGACTGTGGTCTGATGTTTCCGACCTTGGATACCCCAGGTGTCGATCTGATTCTTCCGGACTTTTCCTACTTGAGAGAGCTAGGGGACAGACTGGTAGCTTGTGTGTTGACCCATGGTCACGAGGACCACACCGGTGGACTGTCCTACCTGCTTAGAGAGCTTAAGTTTCCAATATACGGTTCGGAGATCACCCTGGGACTCGCCAGGAACCGCATCGACGAGGCCGGCCTAGGAGAC
>JAKAPB010000446.1 GCA_021823045.1 Actinomycetes bacterium
TCCCACTTACGCAAGGTCTGCTTGGACACTCCAAGCGCCGCTGCTGTCTCTCCTATGCCGAGTAATGTACCCATCTACAGTATATTATAGCACGTATCTGCAACTATCATGCAGCAGTTACTAACCCTGATCCGGACCTTCGTTACATACTCACCTAATCCGATCGCTTACGGTCGAATTAGTAAGTTTGCCGTGCTTTGCTAGCTCTACCAGCGTAAAGCCTGGATATCTTGTTCCCGCTCACCATGGGTTGGTCCGATTGGCTATCTTGGCAATAGGTAATTCAAGCCAAAGGTTAGGTGCTGCTGGAGATGAAAAGTCAGTTTCTCACTCATGAGGTTTACAACCAGCCGGAAGAATTGTCTGGCTACAACCTTTTTGACTCGGACGTCATTCTGAGCAGGTTTTTCAAAGTCAATAGTGCTGATCAGGGAGGTCTTTCGGATTTCGGGAAGTTGTTAGGGAGTTCTCTCGTTCTGGATCTCGGTAGGGAGGCGAATGAAAATCCGCCCAAGCTTAAGGCCTATGACAAAGGCGGAAATCGAATAGACCAGGTGGAGTTTCATCCGTCATGGCATCGTCTCATGGAGATGACGATCTCCTGGGGAGTGGCTAGTTTTCCCGAGCAGCAAGACGCTGCAAGAGACGCCCAGCTTAGGCGCGCTGTTGGCCTCTATTTGGTATCCCAGATAGAGGCGGGACACGGGTGTCCGGTTTCCATGACCCACGCAAGCGTTCCCACGCTACGCCACGAGCCAACCCTAGCGAGTGTTTGGGAGCCGCTTTTACGATCGAGGGTGTACGATTCGTCAAACCAAAGTCCGCTGCGTAAAGCCGGAGTGACCATGGGAATGGCGATGACGGAGAAACAAGGCGGCTCTGACGTCAGGTCTAACTCGACACAGGCTAAGCCACTTGGCGATGGAACCTACGAGCTGATTGGGCACAAGTGGTTCTGTTCAGCGCCGATGTCGGACGCCTTTTTAACGTTGGCATACGGCCCAGAGGGGCAAGGGTGTTTTCTAGTTCCAAGGATCCTCGATGACGGATCGAAGAATGGAATTCGCATCGAGCGCCTCAAAGACAAACTAGGAAATCGGTCTAATGCATCTGCGGAAATTGAGTTTCTGGGTGCAGTCGGCTTTCCGGTCGGAGACCTCAGTCGGGGAGTAAAGACGATCATGGATATGGTTGGCTTCTGCCGGCTCGACTCACTGGTGGGCTCCGCCGCACATATGAGACAGTCCTTAGTCCAAGCCATGTGGTTCGCATCAAAACGGTCGGCATTTTCCAAGAAATTAGTCGAGCACGAGCTGATGAGAAATGTGCTAGTTGACCTTGCTTTAGAATCGAAAGCCTCCACTTTGATGGCGCTAAGGATGGCCCAAGCTGCCGATGGGGCAGGATCCGATGAGGTGGAAGCGCAGCTCAAAAGGGTCGGCGTTGCAATATCGAAATTTCTGGTTTGCAAACGGGCACCGGGCTTCGTTGCCGAGGCGATGGAGTGCTTGGGGGGAAGCGGCTACGTTGAGGACTCGATTACGGCGCGCCTCTTCAGGGAATCACCACTTAATGGTATCTGGGAGGGCGCTGGAAATGTCAATGCTTTAGATGTCCGGCGTGCTTTGGCGAAGGAGCCATTGGCGGCGGAGGCGGTAGAGACTGAACTCAAAAAAGGGAGTGGTGCAAATCGCGTTTACGATGTTGCGGTTAGCTCGGTGCTAGATCAACTGAGAAGTAGAACTTTCGAGGAGTGGGGAACGAGGACTTTTGTTTCAGAGCTTGGCGTGCTGCTCCAGGCATCCCTTATGCTCCGCTTTGCTAGCCAAGCCGAATCTGATGCCTTTGTGAAGTCTCGTTTAGAACCACAGAGTAGACCCTTGATATACGGAACGATCGACCGAATGGAGAGATCCGATGTTGAGGAGATTGTGGATGGTATCCTCTTGCTGTGACTATGACGAAAAGCCAGAACCCACGACCAAAAAGGGGGGTTCGAACCAGAACCCCCCTTTTTTATTGGCTTTTATTAGATCAGAATCGAACTTATGCCGCTGGAGCCTTTAGGCCAGGATGGTCGGCAAGTCTGTCCAGAGCGGATGCTTCCAACCTTCTTGCCCTCCTTGGGCCAATGCCAAGCATTCTAGCTGTAGCCTCCAACGAAGCCGGTCTTTCTCCGTTTAGCCCGAAGCGCAACGTGACGACCGCCCTTTCCAGGGGATCGAGCTCCTCAACAGCTTTTCTAAGCTGGTCGCGGGCAAGGGCTTCATCGACATTGTCTTCGAAGGAGGTATCAGAACCTATAACCAGGTCTCCTAGGCTGGTCTCGCCTTCGGGACCGACCGCCTGATCAAGGCTTGCTACTACTCGAGCGGCATGTCGGACGTCGGCGAGCTGAGACGAAGAAAGATTGGATGCTTCCGCTATCTCCTCTTCGGTCGGGTTTCTCCCGAGGTCGGCGGCAAGCTCCCTAGTAACATTGTCGACCCTTCTCGACCTTTCAGCCGCCTCCATCGGGAGTCGAATCGCTTGTCCGTGGTTATGTACCGCTCTCTGCAAGGACTGCCTCACCCACCAAGTGGCATAGGTGGAGAACTTAAAGCCCCTCCTCCAGTCGAATTTTTCAACTGCCCTGATCAACCCGAAAGTACCTTCTTGAATCAGGTCGGAGAGTTCGACTCCTCGATCCTGGTACCTGCGAGCCCAGTGGACCACAAGACGAAGGTTTGCCGCGACCATTTCGGCCTTTGCAACCTCGTCACCAGCTCTAACTCTCTTAGCCAATTCGACCTGCTCTGCCGGGGACGGAAGTGGATGCTTCGCAAGATCGTCCAGAAAGAGTCGTACCGCATCGGCTCCTAAGCCAACGGAACTAAGAAGATCGGA
>JAKAPB010000447.1 GCA_021823045.1 Actinomycetes bacterium
TTACCATTCCTCATCATCCAGGGTCCGCAATGGTTCCTTTTGATTGGAATTATCGTGACGATGCTTTGATGAGACTCGTGGAGATCTTTCAAGCCTGTCGCGGGAATTACGAAATGGACGGCTGTTTCCGACAGTATTCAGATGGCACTTTGGCAAACACTTTCGTCATCGATGGTTTGAAGAGGGGGCATCGATTCGGCTTTATCGCATCATCGGATCATGGAAACGGTGCCAGCTACGTAGGCGCATTTGCAGACTCCCTAGATCGTAAGTCGATATTCTCGGCACTACATGACCGCCGAACAATTGCCGCTACTACTAGGGACATAGTGTTAGACGTGCGGCTAAATGATGCCTTTATGGGTTCCGAAACCGGGCCGACCGATGAAGTAAAGATCGATGTCCATGCCCGGGGGTATACAGACGTTGCAAGGGTCGATATCGTCCGAGACGGCGAGACCGTAAAGACATTTCAGCCGGAAATTGACTTACCGAACGACTGGATCAGTGTGCCATTGCGCATCGAGTGGACAAACTTAGCGGTTCCAACTATCGATTGGTCGGGGGGACTTCGACTCTATGGCGACGCAAAGGTCGTGCTGACGCCATATTGGTCTCCGGAAATCGTAGAGGTCGGCGGGGACTTCGTGCGATGGATTGCCCATACCCGTAACTTCTCTTCGCAGTATGGCGCACAAAGAGGTGGGGTCGAGATGACCGTCATAGGCAGGCCGGATGCTATTTTGGCCATAGACCTAGTGCCAGGAGGATCCAAAGTTGAACTTGGTTCGATACTTAGTGATCGTGGGGTCACGATCCTCGACGATGGGAAGATGCGACTGGTCGTCCAGCCGGGGACCGGCGGGCTCCAGAGCATGAAAACCACCGACTTTTCTACCACCTGGCAAGAAGCAATAACTGAAGATCACGCCTACTATGTCCGACTCTTTCTGGTGGACGGTGAGATGGCTTGGTCATCCCCGGTCTGGGTGACGAGTAACAAATAGTCCTCCCAGTTAGAAGAGAGTTACATGAATTGGGCGAGTTGAAGCAATCAAATGGTAAATGAGGAAGAGTCTCTAACCGAGCCGGCGACTGTCAAGTCGGTAGAGCGGGCTTTGCGGCTTCTTTCGTATATAAGTACCTTGTCTGAGCCTATTGGAGTAAACCAACTCAGCCGGGAGGTGCGAATGCACAAAGCTACCGTGTCGAGACTGTTAGGGACCTTGCTCGCATATGGTTTCGTGGCCAAAGAGCCGGTGACGGAGCGGTATACACTCGGATTGGCGTTTATTCAAGCCTCGACCGCAAGTTTGGCTAGAGTCGGTTTCCTTGAATCGGCGAGATCGGTGTTACAGGGCTTGGCCGAGAGCACGGGCGAAACGGCGACGCTAGCGGTAAGGGATGGTGACTGGTCGTTGACCCTTGATCAGGTTACCCCCGACAGGCTGATCGTAAATATGAACTGGATTGGTATGAGAACCCCGCTGCATTGTACCTCCGATGGGAAGGTGTTTTTGGCTTGGGCCGATGGGGCCGACCTTGACGAATACCTCTCGAGGACGCTACTTTCTCCAACCGAGAGAAGTGTTTCCCAGCCCGACGAGCTCCGAAAAGAACTTGAAGTGATCCGCATCAAGGGATATGCAATAGCCAATGAGGAGCTGGAAGTTGGCCTTACCGGTGTGGCCGCGCCGGTAATTGGTAAAGATGGAGCGGTCATTGCCTGTATTTCGATTTCTGGTCCGAGTTCTCGAGTTACTCCTGAACGAGTTGAGGACTGCGGTGAGTTGGTGAAAAGGGCGTGTGATGACCTGCAGGTTGTACTTAAGTCTTACGGCCATAGTGAGCCAACTGTGAAGCAGATCGCCGGTGTGTACGCTACTCAGGGCGGAAATGTTCCGAGGTCCATCAGGTTCGGACACCTATAAGGAGATCTCCAAGGTCCACCTATGACAGAAGTGGTGCTGGATCCCCCCTCTTTATGGCAGCTAAACCTAAGGGGTAGCTATGGAACCTTGTTAATGAAGGCGAACCGCTATGTCCAGCCTGTTGATGGAGGATAGTTGTCATTAGAAATGGCCTCGGGGTTCTCAGACGCTCATAGCGACGCCAAGCTTGTCCGGGAAATGGATGGCGGATCGCTCAATCCCCCAAATGGAGAGTTTTGACACCAAGTTTGCGCCCAGTGAACTTTTTCTGACGGTTGCAACACAACTTTTCATGCAGCCCCAAGTTTCTTATCCAGCCCCAAGTTTCTTATCCAGCCCCAAGTTTCTTATCCAGCCCCAAGTTTCTTATCCAGCCCCAAGTTTCTTATCCAGCCCCAAGTTTCTTATCCAGCTACGTCTTGGTTGGCTAAATCTGTTAGCCAAGGTGAGCTTTGGCAAAGAGCGAAGGCCGGGAGTCCGCAGTTTCTGCCTTCCATCGGTGAAACATCGAATTGCACTACGGGATTTTTCCAGCTTCCCTGAGTGCCAGTCGATCCATCAGGCGGTCTCGTTACGCCTTTACGTCGATCAGATGAGTGCCTTTGGGTACCGATATGTAATATATCAGTCCTGAAAACTTGGCCTGCGAGGAAGTGAAGACAGGAATTGTTGCTTCAAAGCTTGTATCTTTTGCGATGGGAGCTCGCAAAGAGGCTGGTAGACGGGTAGTTTTAGAAAAGTTTCGATAAAGTGAACGGATCCAGCCGAAGCGAGCTTATATTGGTATTCCCAAGTAATTGGGGGGCACCAATCGAAGAAGTGCCGAGTAGCTCCTTGAAAACGGAATAGATGGACTAAAAGCCAGTGCGGGACCTCATTGAGGTCAAAGAATAAATTAGCACTGAAGACGGACAACAGTGCGTCAAAGTGCCAGGTACTGAATCAAGCAGTA
>JAKAPB010000448.1 GCA_021823045.1 Actinomycetes bacterium
GCGAGACAATCAACCACCTTCCAGCTAGCTATGGCGCAGCTAATCACGATGTAGCGGTTGATGGTGCCGAAACTAGACCCAGTCAGTCTTTGATGTCCAGAGCATTATTAGCATTATTGCATCGATCGACTTCCACCTCGGCGAGGAAGTACCTAGCGATTTTTGGCGCTGCCTTTTGTGTGGCCGGAGTTGGCCTCGGCCTTTACACTTTCGAACAGGGTAGGTCCCAGGCCGCAAGTCGTGCTTTAGAGTCTCGAGAGCTGACGCAGGCTATCGACTACACATACTCTGGGCAGGATGTGTCGGCTTTGAGGTTGCTGTCTCTGGTACTTCACCAGGACCCCTACCAGCCACAGGCGCTCGCCTATCAGGGATGGCTGCTTTTCCAGGCCGGAGTCAAGACCAAATCTCCGAGCCTCGTCCAAAAGGGTGAGCAACTCGTGCTAGATGCGATAGCGATCCAGCCTCGCTACCCCGACGCCCACGGCTTTTTAGCGATGATAGACCTTTACGTCTACCATGAGACGGCCCAGGCTAAAAAGCAGTTCGGTGAGTTTCTGGCGGACTCGCCTTCGTCGACGATTAGGACCGACCTAAGCGCCGCATACAAAGCCGCCACCGCGGCCATCACCGCTAAGCCGGCCACGACTCCCTGAGAGCTGCTGGGAGATTTGCGGCTTTAACTATAAGCCACGACGAGATAGGCTTGTCCAGGTGGGATTCTTTGATAGAAATCGTAAAGAGCTGGCGGAGCGCGGAATTGACCCGGATCGACTCCCGCCAGGGCAGTATTTTACCGACCGATTTCCCGTACTACACGCAGGGAATGTGCCCATCTATAAAGACCTGACCAACTGGGACTTCAGGGTCTTTGGCAGCGTCGACTCCGAGGTTACCCTCTCCTACGCCGAGCTCATGGATCTCGAAAAGACGACGGTTGTAACGGATATCCACTGTGTTACCAAGTGGTCAAAGTTTGACACCCAGTGGAAGGGGATCTCCTTCGAGGAGATCATCAGGCTCGCCAAACCGACAAGTGACGTCACCCACATAATGTGCCACAGTGAATTCGGCTTTACTGCGAACCTTCCGATACAAGACGTTACCGGGGAGAAGACCGCCCTTTTGGCCTACGAGTTCGCAAACGCACCTTTGGAACCCGAGCACGGCTACCCACTAAGGTTCTTCGTCCCACACCTCTATTTTTGGAAATCAGCCAAGTGGCTTAGGGGTATCGAGTTTATGACCAGCGATAAGCCGGGATTCTGGGAGAGCAACGGTTACCATAACTACGGCGACCCATGGCGCGAGCAGAGGTTCTGGGGAGACTGAGCGTGCTTGCGAGACTGGCCATACTGGCGAGACTGAGCGTGCTTGCGAGACTGGCCATACTCGCGAGACTGAGCGCACCGGGGAGCGGAGTGTCCCAGATCTCCTTTCTCGGTTGATCTAACTAGACGATCGCCGAACAGGACACGTCTCCCCGGGCCCTCGAAGAGATCGTCACGGGGATAGAGGTACCACACAGGGAACCGAGCATACCTTTTACCAACCCCCGATCGACAGCACAAAGCACAGGGTGTACGAGGGCTGGGTTGCCAAAGGGACAATGTTCATTGACCAATCCAAATGCGGAATCGGAATTTGAGGTGTGTGCGGAAAACCCATGGGCGGTGAGTGCGTCGGCAACCGCCTTCATGGCGCTCTGTAGTGACCTCTGACCCTCGCCCGGCTGCATTTGCCCGGCGAGAATCTTTCCGTATGATTCGCCGACCTCCTCGGCCATCTTCTCAGCCATCTCGTTTGGGATAAGTTCGAGGGCCCTAGAGAGGAGCATTGCGGTCAATTCGTGGCCCTTAGTCGGCGTCTGGATAGTGGTGTCCTTGGTCGAGGCGCGGTACCTCTTTGACGGACGTCCCGCTCCGGCTAGCGAATTTCGGTCAATGTGGACGTCGAGGTATCCTCCCGCCGCGAGCTTGTCGAGGTGGTGCCGTGCGACATTCGGGTGGAGTTCGAACTTCAAAGCTACGTCCGAAGCGCTCACTCCATCACCCTCCCGGGCGTAGAGGTAGATCTCACGTCGGGTCGGATCACCGAAGGCGGAGACGATAGCCGAAACGGCCGATGAAAACTCTTCGTCCGTCAGTTCCTTCTCCTGGTTGAGGGGGATGCTTTGAGAATCTTTCTTGCCAAGTACCCGGTGTATATGGCTTCGCTCAATCTGGCTTTGGGACATCGTTACTAGTCTACCTAAAAGAAGTGTGAAGTTATAGCCCAAGCTAATTAAGTGCTAGGAGAATCAAGTTGGCAACCGAGTTGGATCCCCAGATAGTCGAGCGACTTAGGGGGGTGATGGAACCAGATTTTAGGGCGAGCATCGTCGATTTGAAGATGATCACCCAGGCGAGCAGCTCACGTAATAAAGCACACGTCGAAATCGCTACCCTGAAGCCGCTACCGGATTACGCCGACGAGCTCGAAGGGATGGTGGTAGATGCCCTGAAGGATTACTACAAAGACATCAAGGTGAGGATTCTGCCCGGCAGTGAAAGTGCCATAGAGGCGATCGCAGAGGCGCTAGTCTCCATCGAAGGAACGGCGGCGGCCGCCGCAAGGCTGGAGAGGAAGCCCCCATTTAGCGCAGGTAACTCTCCGACGAGGGTGATTGGAATTTCCTCTGGCAAAGGGGGTGTCGGAAAGTCTTCAGTCACTGTGAACCTGGCGGTTGCCCTCGCGAAGATGGGTAACGAGGTCGGACTCTTGGACGCAGACGTCTACGGATTTTCGGTCCCGGCGATGCTCGGAATCGAACGTAAGCCACAGCTGATCGGGAACCTAATGGTGCCGCCCGTTGGACACGGCGTCAAGGTCATGTCCGTTGG
>JAKAPB010000449.1 GCA_021823045.1 Actinomycetes bacterium
AGCTCTGGCCAGTCGTTGGACTTCGGTTCAACAACCGGTGAAACTACCGTCGTCGAAGCAGTAAGTGAACGTCAGACGAACGATAGCAAGTTTGTATAAGTTTCATGGAACGGGATCTTGGCTGACCTGGTAGGTCGTGTCGTGGTTATCACCGGGGGAAATGGTGGTATTGGATTAGGCCTGGCTGAGGGTGTTGCCAAGGCTGGTGCCAAGGTAATAATTATGGGGAGAGATCGCGGGAAGTTGGATTCGGCTCTTTTGCATCTCGCCAAAGTGGGCAACGCGGAAATTGAAGCGTTAGAGATTGATGTCGCTGATGAGAGTTCGGTAATAGAGGCCTTTAGCGCGGCACGGGGGGTTTTTGGGCGAGTCGATTCCGTTTTCGCCAATGCGGGGGTCTCCGCTCGCCTTTCGAGCTTCGTAGACACGTCGTTAGAGGACTGGGACAAGGTGCTTAGGGTAAATCTCCTAGGCGCGGTCCTGTGCTTCAGGGAGGCCGCCAAAATCATGATTTCCCAAGGGGAAGGCGGTTCACTAGTGGCGATATCCTCCGTGTTGGCCATACTTGGCGCAGCGGGAATTATTCCCTATGCCGCGTCTAAGACTGCAATACTGGCGGTAGTGAGGGCTTTAGCCGTGGAATTGGCTCCTCAGAAGATAAGAGTAAATGCGATACTTCCTGGCTGGGTTGAGACTGAAATGACAGCACCACTTTTGGTGAGCCAAAAGTTTCTAAGTTCAACTACTGAACGATTTCCGGCGAAGAGATGGGGAAGGCCGGAAGATTTTCGCCAGATTGCAGCATATCTAGCGGATCCAACAAACATTCACCACACCGGTGACTCGATGGTCATAGATGGAGGGTACACCCTGGGCTAGCTGCCTAGGTCATTAATTTGGCATGAACGGAGCTAAAGCTGAACTCTTTTTAACCTCGATGTTTCGGCGAGGGCATTTCGATAGTTATCCAGTTCGACGGCCAAGTCCTGGTCGGCGATTGAGAGAATGCGAAGGGCGAGCAACGCTGCGTTCTTTGAGTTATCGATGCCCACTGTTGCGACCGGCACCCCTGATGGCATCTGTACGATCGAGAGCAAGGAGTCCAATCCTTCTAATGTGGCGAGCTTGATCGGTACACCGATTACTGGGAGACTCGTCGCTGAAGCGATCATCCCTGGAAGGTGAGCAGCCCCGCCGGCCCCAGCGATGATGACCTTGTAACCTTTTTCACTTGCGTCGTTCGCAAACGCGAGCATGTCAAAAGGTGTCCTGTGTGCCGAGAGGACTTGAATGTGAAAGCTAACGCCAAATTCATTCAAAACTTTTGTCGCGCCCTCCATCACTTTCGAGTCGGAATCTGAGCCCATCACGATCGCAATCCTTGCTGCCGACGGAACGGACAAAGTTGTTGTTGATTCAGCCATCGGCTTCTACAATATCGTCCTCTGGGTCACCAAGTAACCGACCTTCAAGTGAAGCGCGTGCGGCTTCCCAAGCCCGCTTCAATGCATTTTGGACGTCGTCTGCCAGAACCGAAATATGTGCGATCTTTCTATTTGGTCTGGCGGTTTTCGAGTAGTCGTGTACTTTCGCCTCGGGGACGAGGAGTGCTCCTTCGAGATTTATTGTCCCTTTGGTTACGGTGTCGGCGGGTATTAGGTTTACCATCGCGACAGGAGAGACCATTTCGGTCGACCCCAGAGGCAAACCGGTGATCGCCCTGAGATGGTTTTCGAATTGTGAGGTGACCGAGCCTTCAATTGTAAGGTGCCCACTGTTATGGACCCTTGGGGCGAGTTCATTTACCAGCAGCTTTCCATCTACCAAAAAGAGCTCAACCGCAAGTACCCCTACCGACCCGACGGTGTCGGCGACCCGTATTGCTAGCTCAATGGCCTCCTCTTCAACCTCGGCATCTAGCTCGGTTGGCCAAAACGCCTCGATGCAGATGCCGTCGTACTGTCGGGTTTGGATTGGTGGGTAGGTTACTCGATTCGCGGCTTGCTGCCCCGTAACGACCAAAACTGCGAGCTCCGCTTCAATTTCGAGCTCAGATTCCACAACGTATGGAACTTGAGCCTTAGTGTTTCTCAAGAAGTGGGTCGCTTGCTCTAAGGTCCCGAATCTGTGCACTCCTCGACCGTCGAAACCCCCTCTTGCGGCCTTGAGCACGAGTGGAAATTCAAAAGCGGTAGAGATTGCTTCGAGTTCCATTGCCGTCTCGACTACTGCGAATTTCGGAACTGGAATGCCTGCTGCCTGGAAGGTTTTTCTCTGTTTGGCTTTGTCAGCAGCAAGAGCTAGCGTGTCAGCCGACGGATAGATGGTGCAGCTACGATCAGAGAGTTCCTGAACTAATTGAGCCGGTATCAGTTCGTGATCGAATGTGACGACGTCACATTTACGCGCAAAGTGGTATAAGGTCGCGGGATCGAATTGACTCGCCACCGTAATCTCTTTGGCCATCTTATTTAGTGATTCATCACCTTCAGATCGCAGGATGTGAACTTCGATACCTAAAGAAAGTGCTGCTTGAAACAACATTCGGGCTAGTTGGCCCCCACCTATTATTCCAACTACGGGCGCTCTTGCCTCGGATTTCCATGTCGCCAAATTAAGTCTTCTCCGCCGTTCAAAATAATTCTGTTTGGACTGTCTAATTTCAGTTACCGTACATAGCCTATTCAACGGATGTCTAGCAACGGCAAGTAAAGAGGTCTGGAGGCCCGAAAGGCGGGTTGTGCACAACCATTAGACGAGAATATTTGAGCCAACCCAGCCAGCAAATATGTGGGTTTTTATCAGGACGGTCGATTCTGATGGCGGAGGGATGCCCCCGGTGACAGTCGAGATACTCCCCAGGGCAGAAATGCCG
>JAKAPB010000450.1 GCA_021823045.1 Actinomycetes bacterium
GATCTACGAGCGCAGAAAGGCCAATCAGGGCAAGGTTGCCATGCAGAGCTGCATAGCGCACCCTCGAGTCATTTCCTATTGCCCACCGCTGGGCGGAGAGGATGCCAAGGATCACTGACCCAGTCAGCGCTAACAGTGCGACGAATCCCGCCCCCCTCGTCAGATACCAGCTAAGTTGGGAAGTAACAGCAAGTATCATGCCAGGACTCCTTCGAGTATCCGATGGTTATCGTCAGCATTCAAGGCACACGTCGATCCAACCTCACCGGGGGTCGGCCAGCCAGCGTGGTGGCTAATCAGTCCGCCTTCAGAAACCACGAGGCTAGGTAGTCCAATGGACGCCGCATATTCATTACAGGCTCCGCCATAAGCGACTGTCGCTGTCGAAAAAGCGTTTGCAATCCAGGCGTGCTCTGCAGCTACGCTGACGCTCAATGGCACAGCTTCCGCTGGCCGCCTTGTTCTTGGGTCGATAATGTGGGCTTGCTCTTTCCCGTCCGTTTCGGTCGGCCTAGCCCCGCCAGAGGTCGCCAGTCCCCCCTCAAAGATGATTATTTTTTGGGTAAATGGCTTTGTGGATGAACCCGCGATTACCTCTACACAAAACCCGACCGGCTCGGAATCCTTCCCCGGCTTTAGAGCAATATCCCCACCGAGTCCGACCAGCACCGCTGTATCAAAAGCCTCCGAAATCATCCCGGCGATCCGGTCGGCATAAAACGCCTTAGAGACCGAATGGAGATCCAGCCTAACGCCGCTCGGGATAGTTATCGTCGAGGCTTCCTTGTCGACGTGGATCATCTCATAGCCCGGCACCCTGGTGGCTATGAGTTTTGGCCCTAATGAAGGTTTATCTACGAATGCTTGACCCAATGGCTCAAAGAGACCTCGGCGGTCTTTTAGTCCCAATTTAAAAACCTCCGCCCCGACGGTAAAGTCACACATTCCACCGGTTATCGAACCGGCTAGCTTGGCGATCTCCACTATTTCAATTAGGCCCCCAGAGGCCGCCTGGGGTCGAGCGTCAGAATGGTCAGAGAGCTTGCGCACTTCGGAGGTGGGGTTGAAACCGGAAGCCAAAGACTCCAGGAGGGCTAGTTGTTCCATTGCTATTTCCATCGGCCCGGATGGCCCCAAAGATTCCGGTATAGCGATTACGCATTTAGTACCGAGGGCCAAGAAATCTAATCTCTTAATCGATTCGCTCATGAGATCCTGGTCGCTCCAGAAGGTGGTGCCGATATAGGCGCTGGTTGCAGTATCGGAGCCTGATTGACAACCACAGTCTGCGAGCTCGCAGACTGCTGGGCTTGCGCCTTGGCGAGCGCTTCCGCCGCCGATGAATCAATAGGGAGTGGATTGAGCTGAGTAGGCATCGTTGTCGTTGTCGTCGGGACTACATGGGCGGTATTTGTAGCCCCAGGGAAGGCCTTGTAGGCGCCGACGCTAGCGATACCAAGAATCGACAGCGCCGCCACCGCCAACTTCTTCGTCATACCGCCGATCTCTTTTGTTAGGTCCTCCCCGGTTGAGGGCGCGGACCGATCAGTAAACATGAAAAACTCCTCGACATTCCACCTACTTCTATAACTATCGACACCCAGGCCAATTTATGAATTAATGTCCGATGAGAACTCTCTAATTTTTGCCATAGAATTGGTGTCCGGCATTCGGTGGTAGCGAGCAGCGATCACTACCCGATCAACTTGGATTTTCGGTCCTGGACAGCTTCTCGACCGCCAGCTGCGCCAGCTTTTCAAAATCAACCGAGATGAACAGGCCGGTCGCTTCTGCGGTAACCTTGCCGTCGAAGAAACTACGGCCAGCGGTCATTATCTTTCTACCCACCACGCTGACCAGCTCCGCCTCGTAGGTGATCTCCTCAAAAAGTGGCGTAGGCCTTCGGTAGTTGATGCTCAAATTCGCCGTCATCCCCGGATTTCCCGACAGTGACTGCGCCGATCCCAAGACTTCATCGAAGACCGCAGCGATATAGCCACCGTGCACGCACCCTGGCGGTCCCTCATAAGCGGCCGAAAAGGTGGCACTCGCGGTTATCGTCACTTTCCCATCCTGATCCGAATAGTGATCGATAACCAGTGGAGGGGCGAGCGGGTTAGCGCTACCTTGGATTGGACTTCGGTCGAAAAAGGTAGTTGTGTCGCCAGAATTCGCCGATTCCGCAAAGCCGGAAAAGTGGCTCAGGGTTTCTAAGGGTTCGAAACTGGAGTATGCACTCTCGATTAGCGTGCATACTTCGGCGGCGAGTTCGGGTGGGATCCTCTTCGAAGACATGAGGGAAATTAGCCTCCGGGTGGCGGAGGCGAGCTTGTGTACCTCCAACGGCTCGGCATCTTTTCGTTTTTCTCGCAGTTCGGCCATCGCTTGAACCCAGCTGCCGCCCAGATCGGGCCGTGGATTAGACAAGTCAGTCTCCTAAATTTCACACATTTAACTAGGTCCTCTCAACCTACCTCGTTTAGGCTAGCCGTTTGGTTCGGGGCTACGAAGAGCCATCACTACTTGGACTTAGCTAGAATGAACGAGCAGATAGCGAGATCGGAAACGACCCTCATGCAAAGTCGATTATCACCGGTGCGTGATCTGAAGGCTTGAATTCGGTGGCTTTTCTTGCCTCACGATCTACGATCCCCCAACTCGCCCTTTCGGCTAGCTCGGTGTCTGCAAGGACGAGGTCGATCCTCAAGCCCTGACCCTTGTGAAATGCACCCTGCCTGAAGTCCCACCAGGTGTAAATCCTTTGAGTTGGGTAGAGCTTTCGAAAAATGTCGACCATCCCAATCCCTTCAAGACTCCTTATCGCCTCCCTCTCTGGTTCGGAGACGTGAGTTGCGCCGACAAAACTCTTTGG
>JAKAPB010000451.1 GCA_021823045.1 Actinomycetes bacterium
AGTTCAAGATTCCCGTGTAACCAAACTGTATATTAAGGCCCAGGGTAAAGATGTTGTAGGTAAAGAAGAAGACCAGTATGGTCGTCACGTAGCCGAGTATTATATCCAATTTTCACTTCCCCCAAGGTATTCAAAGGTTCCAAAGCTTCCAGTCATGTCGGCCCCCTTACGCCTTGCCCTGGGAAGCGATGATCCCCTGAGGCCTTACAAGCAGCATGACGACGAGGATCAAAAAGGCCACGTCGGTCTTATAGGCCGAAGAGACCCAGACCGCCGAAACCTCGGTAACCACCCCGATCACCAGGGCGCCGAGCATAGCTCCATAGGTCTGCCCGATCCCACCAAGGATAACTGCGGCGAATATCACAAAGAGGAGGCTGTCACCGGTAGTCGTCTCAAAATAGACGGTATTGAGGGCTAAAACCACTCCGCCAAGACCGGCCAAGGCTCCCGAGATGGCCCAAGTCGCCCTTGTGACCGACTTTGTATCTATTCCAGATATCTTCGCCAGATCAGGGTTGTCCGACATGGCTCGCATCTTCTTACCGAGAGAAGTTCTAGTCAACAAGAGGTGGATCACTACCATCGACACGACCGCCACCAAGATGATCAAAAGCTGCACCCCGGTAAAGTCAAACGGGCCGATCTTAATCGCTGTACTCTGCTTGATCGGGAATTTCTCGAAACCAACTCCGTAGAAAATCTGCAGTATCGAGTCGAGAAGCAAAGAGAGCCCAAATGTAACTATGAGCATGTAAAAGATACTCTTGCGCCTCTTGGCAAATGGCTCGAAGACTACCTCATTAACTATTAGCGCCAATATCGCCGTAAGGATAACTCCGCAAGCAGCCGCCAAGATAAATGGGAAATGCAACTTAGCGGAAAATGTCCAGGTGAAGAGCATCCCAGCGGAAAGATAGGAACCGTAGGCGAAGTTTACGAAATTAGTAACTCCAAACTGCAGACTTAATCCGACTGACAAAAGCGAAAGGACCGACGCCGTCACCAGCCCGAATCCCAACGTCAGAAAAAATAGACTCATGCCCCCAAATCTCCAAGTCCTTCGACTAATGCCGGCTGCACCGGGTGATTTGACTCAAAGAGCGGATCTCCCGAAACAAATTGGCCATCTGACAAAAAATTCATAAGTAATTATTACTAGATGACAAAAAGGTAGAGACCTTGTGACCAATTTCACTTACTTTTTCCCATTCATTCACTTAATCCCATTAATCCCAGCACGTACCTAGCGTGGGAAAAACTTGCGGCATGACGCGAACTTGCTAGCCTTTTGGATTGGGGGAGCAGGTGGACGGCCAAAACGAGACAAAAAAGGACTCGAGAAATCTACGGCTGAGGCTAGGTGCCACAATCGCAGCCTTGGCGGTCCTCGCAATGAGCCTTTCGGCTCTGCTAGTTGCCTCGGTTGCGTCCTCACACCTTGTCGTAAATACCAAACGCCAGCTATATACGAGCTATGCCATTGCGGGCCAAAAGATTGGCCCAATTGGAACCGATGTGAGGTCTAATCGAACTAAACCACCGACACTTCCAGCTAGCACGATCGACCCATTGGACCTGCTCTGTCGTGATCTCCACGTCAACCTCGCGTACCTCCCAGACTTTGAGGTCTCGGCGATCCGTCCACCCTCAACCAGTCAAATTGCTATCGGGGGAATCGAGGGCACAGCCGCCCAAGATGCCAAATACTCATACGGCTACCAGCCGCCTTCATCGCTAGCTGAACTCGCCATCGACCCCAATGTATCGTCGATTTGCAAAGGCAATAGCTCCCCGGGGAATGTCGCCTATATCGGAAAACTCGAACCCTTAGGAAAGTTGCCGGGCTACGACTTGGTAGTCACCGCTACCAGCGAAAATCTCTATCAGATACTCGCTGGATCTGGCTGGAAACTCTGGCTGGCAATTATAGCTACCCTCGCGCTAGCGGCACTTGGAATGTACCTAGCCGGCAGGCAGCTAAGGGAGGCTACCCTTGGGATGTCGCCGACCCAACTTGCATCTGTGATCGAAGAGCAACAGGCCCTGCTCGAGGGGATCTACGAGGGAGTCATCGGTCTCGATGGGGAAGGCAGGATCAGGTTCTTCAACAACGAAGCTCAGAGGCTACTAAAGCTCCCAAAGCGCTCCGCCGGACGCCCACTATCAGTGCTCGTTAGGGGATCTCGACTTAAGGCAGTGCTAACGCAGCAAATTACCGGTTCAGACCTACCAGTTGTCGTTGGCGACTCTGTACTGATCATCAACAACATCGAGGTAACCCAAGACGGCCGCAGTCTCGGCCACGTGATAACGATACGTGATCAAACCGAACAGGAGGGGCTCCTTAAGGAGCTCGATTCACTCGTAGGAATGACTGAAACCCTTCGCGCTCAGGCGCATGAGTTCTCCAACAAGCTCCACACCATTATCGGATTAATTGAGATTGGTGAGTCCCAGGAAGCGGTGGCATTCGCCCGTGACGTATCGCTGACCCAAGATACCATCTCGTCACGACTCACCGACCAGGTGAAGGACCCCATGGTAACCGCCCTAATCTTCGCAAAGGGCGCTGCTGCCGCAGAGCGCTCGGTGAAGCTCATAGTAGACGAGTCGACCCACCTGGACGACAAACTTGTAAATCCGGTCGAAGTGCTATCGGTGCTCGGAAACCTAATTGATAACGCTATCGACGCGGCAGCTCTGCCGGCACTGCAAGTCGGATGGAACAGTGGTGACCCCGGCTGGGTAAGGATAAAACTCACAAATCTTGGACAAGATCTACTAATTGAGGTCGAAGACTCGGGAACGGGAATTCCCGCTGAACTTCGTGAAGATATATTCGTCGACGGTTTCTCGACCAAGCAATCTC
>JAKAPB010000452.1 GCA_021823045.1 Actinomycetes bacterium
GTCGCCGGGAACTTAGAAGTCAAAGAGGTAAGTGTCGGAGAGGGTGCACGGTCACAACGCTTCGTCGTCTGTTTCAACCCCGAAGCCGCCGAGCGTGATAAACAAGTCCGAGACAACCTGGTTGAGTATCTAAAGACCCAGATCAAAGAGAGCGACGACTGGACCAAGTCCAAGCGTGACGAACTAGCCGGCAAGCTACGTAGTAAACCAGCACTTTGGCGACTAGTCCGTCGTGATGATGACGGCAAGTTCCGCGTCGACAAACTAGCTATCGCCAAGGAGGCAAAGCTCGATGGCAAATGGCTACTACGCACCAGTGACCAAAGCCTTAGTCCAGCTGATCTAGCACTCGCCTACAAGCAGCTACTCGAAGTAGAGCGAGGCTGGCGGGACATGAAGGGATCATTAGGACTACGTCCGGTCTTTCATCACCGAGAGGACCGAATCAGGAGCCACATACAGCTCTGTTGGCTCGGATTACTACTTATCCGTGTGATAGAGAACGGTACCGGTGATACCTGGCGGAATGTACGCAATGAACTAGACCGGATGCACCTTGTCACCATGGAGACCAAAGATGGACGATTCTCCCAGCGGACGACTATCACACCCAGACAAGCCGAGATATTCCGGGACCTCAAGATAAAAGAGCCCGGTCGCTACCTGGATTTCGAACCAAAGGAATCCTCCGAGTAATCCCAGCTCAGGGGATCGCGTAGTAACACGACTCAAATGTCGAAACGCGTCCATTTCCCCTGCTAAAGCCTCATTTATAGGGTAGTTGTGTGCCTATTATCTCAGTAAGTCCGGTTTGAAGGATGGATAGGACTTCAACCGACCAGGCCCGAAGGACGGGGCCAAAGTAGCTGGTGTAGCCGGTGAGAAGTAGGAAGATGCCGCAGTGGGAGATCGAATTTGCCCTGTGAGTGCAGTGTGGAGATACCCTTATCGGCAAATTCTTCCTAAAACTTTAGTGAAATTTAGAAAATACCTTGCGATTACTAACTCCGTCGGTTATTGTATCAACGGTAAGTTAAAAATCTCTAATTAATTGGAAGAAGCAGGAGTATTTCGGCAGTGGCTCCCTTGGATACTAAGAGGGCGATGGTAGTGGTTGGGACTCGACCAGAGGCGATCAAGCTGGCGCCTGTTGTAAGAGAACTTCGGGAGAGCGGGAGCTTTAACGCCACCGTCGTCGCCACCGGCCAGCACTGCGAGATGGTGTCAGAGGCCCTTGGGGCACTCGACCTGGTAGTTGATACCTGGCTAAAAGAGGAGCAGTCCACAGAGCTACTTCCGGATCTGGCGGGGAGAGTTCTATTACAGCTCCGTGTGATCATCCAAGAGGTAAGACCCGACGTCGTTATCGTGCAAGGCGATACCACATCGGCGGTGTCGGCGGCGATGTGTGCGTTCTATCTTGGGATCCCGATTGTTCATGTGGAGGCGGGATTGAGGAGCGGCGATTTACTGCTTCCTTTCCCAGAGGAAGCCAATCGAAAGATGATTAGCGCCCTCGCCAAGTTAAATCTGGCTCCGACAAGTGGCGCTAAGGTCAATCTTCTTCGAGAGGGGGTTCCCGAGGAGCGGATCTGCGTTACTGGCAATAGCGTGATTGACGCACTACTTTATGTAGTGAAAAATCCCTCAGGCTGGCTTAATGGTGACCTGGAGTTGACAGGTAACTATGAACGGTATGTGCTAGTCACCGCTCATAGGCGCGAATCCTGGGGGGATGCCATGGTCGGAATAGGTGAAGCTATAGCGACAGCGGCTAATAAGCACAAAGATACGCTGTTTGTTCTCCCTGTTCATCCAAACCCCTTGGTGCAAGGGTCGCTGTTGCCCCCGATCGCTAACCTCGAGAATGTCTTGGTGACCGAGCCTTTGGGGTATCGGGATCTCTGCAAAGCCCTCGCCGGATGTTACTTTGTGCTTACCGACAGTGGTGGAATCCAAGAAGAGGCGCCGAGCCTAGGTAAGCCGGTGTTGGTAATGCGGAGCGTTACCGAACGTCCAGAGGGTGTTGAAGCGGGTGTAGCAAAGCTCATCGGGACCAATCGCAACGATATCGAAGCGGCCGTTTTAGCTCTACTCGATGACGTTCATGCCTACAAGAAGATGGCTAATCGAGTTAGTCCCTATGGGGACGGTCATGCTTCGGCTAGGAGCGTCCAGGCTATTTCACATCTACTGGGTCATGGTTCAATGCCTGCGCCATTTGAGTACCTGGGTGAGGATTGCCAAGCCCAGTTCACCGACAGGTGCGCATAGCGGTCACCCGAAGAGCATTGGGAAGAGCATTGGGAATCGAGCCAGGGATAGATATTAAGCACAGGGATATTAAGCACAGGGAAGTAATGGTTTCCTGCTCCATAGGAGCAGGGGGGGAGTTCGGCTCTTGGCGAGCGAACTTTGAAGAGAAAGGGAAGTGACTAATGGAGGTTCTAACTAAGTGGAAGCTGGCGGTGGGAGCTGCTGGATTGGCGGTTGGTGCGACCGTCGGAATCGTTGCGACTACTACCGGGGTGGCGTTCGCTGATCCGGCCATACCGGGCTGCTCGCAAGGAACAGGTACTGGGCCGAGCCTAGGTGCGCACTCAAATCCGCTAAAAAACACCGTGACCATTTGTAATGATGGCAAGGACAGCCAGACGCTTGGCTCAAAGGTTACAAGTTTAAACCTGCAGTGGTACATCGGCGGCGGCGATTCGGCGGTAGGATCCACTACGAACATAGCAAATGCCAGCTTCGTGCTGGTGTATGCCTGCTCCGGCGGAGCTACGCCGAGCATGGCAAGTTCGACGGTGTCCGTTCCACTTGGTAGCTCGAGCTACACCTATGTTCACTCCTCCAACGCTCCAGAGAGCG
>JAKAPB010000453.1 GCA_021823045.1 Actinomycetes bacterium
ATAGGAGTGTCGGAAAAGACCCGGCGTTCGTTGGCATAATCAACCGACTTGGACACGAAGTAGTCAACCATCCCAACTGCAAATGAGGCGGCAATGATCCGCTCGGGATTTAATGCTTCGAATAGAACCGCCGCTCCCAGATCTTTCTCTCCGATAAGGGCAGACTTAGGAACTTCGACATCGTCAAAGAAGAGCTGAAATTGATCAAAACCCTCAATTCCCATCGTTTTCATCTTCGACTTGGTGATGCCTTTTGTAGCTGTGTCTATAAAAAAGAGGCTCATTCCGAAGGCTTTTGGGAGTCCGGCCGACCGGGCCTGCTGGTAGTTGGTCGTCCGGCCGACGACCAAGATGTGATCGGCACGATCCACGCCGGTGATCCAAGCCTTTTCTCCGTTGAGTATAAATCCCCCCTCTTTGGTCTCTTTGGCGGAGAGGGCGATTCGAAAAGAGTTGGTTCCCGCATCGGCTTCGGTGATTGCGAAGGCACTCTTGACCTTGCCCTCGGCGATCTGAGGTAGCAGCAGCTGCTTCTGCTCCTCGGTTCCGCCCCGCTGGATCGCCATCGCATCCATCGTCGTCAAAAGGGCCAAGGTATTGGCTAATCCGAAAGAGGCGAACCTCTCCATAGCGAGAGCCATACCGAGCAGGCCAAGCCCACTGCCGCCGTACTGCGAAGGGATGAGAGCTCCGAAGAGACCGAGGTCCACCATTGCCCGGCTGAGTTCGTCTGGGTAGCCAGCTTGTTCAAAGATCTGGTTGAGAAGCTCCTTTTTTCGTGGTCCTAGGTGCTCAAGATATCCATTTACCGAGTCGACGAGGGCTTGATGCTCCTCGGAAAAGTGGAAGCTTTGAAGTGATCCGCTTGAACTTTGAGACAACTTTCCTTCCCCCCTGTTTGCTCCTTTGTGGAAGCTAGCACAATCGGACTCTCTTTTTTGGACGCCTCCAATTTCAGGACTCGCCTGCGGCAATATTAGCTTGAGGAGGCGGACTTTGAGGATCGAGCTTTTAGGTCTAAGCAGTGTTGGATGGGTCGCTCCGAGGACGGGGGGAGGCATTGACATTTGTGAACGGGAGCTGAAGCTATTTTGCTAAGTTCTGCCGCAGATTCCCCCCTTGTCAAGGTTTTCTAGAGATCGATTCAGTCTGAGCACAGACAGATGTGTTGTTAATGGTTGAAGTTAGAACTTTTACAGCGATCGGTTTTAGAGGATTTTATGCGCAAATATTCCACTCGGTTTCGAGACGAATCACTGTTTAAAGCTAAGCGGATCAATAGGGCGCTTTGGCTCGGAGCCCTCGGTTCAATCGTCGTCGTATCGGGTTTGGCCGAGAAGACCTTCGCCGGAAAGTCCACGCCCGCTACTACCTCCACCACCAGCCAGGGCGGTTCATCTACTTACAACGTCACTTCTTCGACACTGGCCCCCCCGCCGGTGACCGCCGGTTCGTCGGCACCAAGTTCGTCGGCTCCGGCCCCTACTGCTTCTGCGGCTACTGGAGCATCGTAGTGACCGCGAGGTTTTACCAGAGGGCTGCACTCGGAACGAGCTGCTCCTTTGTGGTTAGGCTAGACGAGGAGGGGCCAGGTAGGTATTTCGATCAGATGGTGGATGAGTTCAATCGGATGATCGACGAACTAGATCTGGCGGCGAGCCGATTTCGCCTCGACTCTGAGGTGAGCAGACTTGCGGCAAACGATGGCATGGCAATGGTGGTATCTGATCTCTTGTACGACGAGATCAGCCAGGCAATTAGGGCATCGACCATTACCAAGGGGTATCTCGACCCGACCTTGGGCCAGACGATTTCTGGGCTTGGCTATAGCAAGGATTTTGAGCTGGTAAAGGTCGAAAATCAAGATGATCAGAAGTTGCGAGTCGTGATGCCTAGCGGCTACAAGAGCGTCGTTTTGGACTCTGCTACTAGAAGCGTGAAGGTCCCATCTGGGGTCCTGCTGGACCTCGGAGCTACCGCCAAACCTCATCTGGCGGATCGGATCCGAGATTGTATTGAAGGCACCTACGAAGTCGATGTCTTAGTAAACCTTGGTGGCGACATATCCTGCTTCAGTGCCGACCAAGCCAACCCGTGGTACATCAATGTCACCGATGATCAGTCCCTCAATATCGATTCTCCTGGCGAGATTTTGGGCTTTTCGACCGGAGGTGTGGCCACCTCTTCGATAAGGAAGAGGAGCTGGTCGAAGGGTGGAGCACTCCAGCATCATATTGTCGACCCCTATACCGGTCGCTCCGCAGTGGGCGAGATTGAAGCGGTCACCGTCCTTGCCGGGTCGGCACTCGATGCGAACATTGCCTCGACGGCGACTATTGCTATGGGTTCATTTGGGTTCGCCTGGCTCGAATCGACCCGACTCCCTGCGATGGTGAAGCTCAGAGATGGCGGCTCAAGGGTGCTCGGTAATTGGCCCAAGCGGCGGGACACCCAGGGGGTATCAATTTGATCCTTTTGGCCGCCACCACGCCCAGTCCACTTTGGTATATCTCGAGGGGCGCCGGTTTTGTCGGGCTGGCCCTTTTGGGTGCTATCGCCGCTCTTGGCTTGATGATTGCGTCACAAACGAGACTTTCGGCCCGCTTGCCGAGGTTCATCACGGTCGAAACCCATAGGAGCCTTTCGCTGCTAGCGGTAGTCGTGCTTTCGATACACATCATTACCGCAATGATGGATCCTTTTGTCCCGATAACTTTGCTTGACGTCTTTATCCCCTTCGTCTCTACCTACCGCCCGTTGTGGATCGGCTTCGGGGCGATTGCGATAGACATCGGCATAGCAGTACTCATAACTTCGCTGATTCGAGTCAAGATGAAGCAACGGACCTGGAAGATCGTCCATCTGCTAGCT
>JAKAPB010000009.1 GCA_021823045.1 Actinomycetes bacterium
TCTAGAAGTCTTGCCCCGAGGTTGGACACTTGAGTCGTAGCATCCTCTTAGTGAACCGGTTTCCGACCCCTACATCAACATACAGGTGGGCACAGGCGCTTTCCAAGGCATTGGCGCCCCGAGCTGTGATGTTGAACATAGTGCTCGATCCCCCGCGCTGGAACCCACTTACCGAAGGACTGAGGTTCGACGCGAGTTTTCCATCTCGCACTCTCAACACCCTTTTCAAGAGCGTTTCGCTTCGAGAGGCAATCCGGTTCTACAGGGCGAACTCTGACCGCTTCGAAGCGGTTCACTATACGACTGCGCTCACTGGCCGACCATTCCCCACGAGCCCACCGAGTGAGATTACGGACGTTCATGACGACGTCTGGCCAAACTCTCCGAGTGCATACCTTCTCTCGACTTACTACAGACACCTGGTCGAAGGACTGCGCCACTCCCCGTATCTGATTACGGTTACAAGAGTGCTAAAGAACAAGCTTGCGTCGCGAGGCTTTACCGGCCACATTGAGGCAATATACCAACCTGTTGACGATCACTTCAGTCTTATGGAAGACAAGAGGGGTTTGAGGGAAATGCTGAAATTGCCTACAGACAAGATACTTCTCCTATCAGTTGCGTCTGCGGAAAGACGAAAAAACCGTGAAAGAATTGTTCAGGCTGTCAGAGAATTGGGCCCGAAGCACATTCTTGTCAATGTCGGTCCTCCGCTCGAAGGAGGAATCGCATTCCGAGGTGTTGATGACGAACGGCTGAACGCTATCTACAACGCATGTGACTTACTCCTCTTTCCGTCGCTCTACGAAGGCCAAGGTATGCCGATCGCAGAAGCATTCGCAACTGGCTTGCCCGTCGTCACTTCTGACACGCCGGAACTCCGCGAGGTCACTGGCGGCGCAGCAATTCTAGTCAATCCTTTGGATCCATCAAGCATTGCCGCTGGTGTAAGGCAGGCACTGCAGAGTCACGATGAGCTAGTCGACCTAGGAACCCGACGGGCCCCCGTCTTCGCATTTGACCGGTTTCGCGATAAGATCCTAGCATTCTATAACAGTATAAAGGTATAGCAAGCGGCGGCGAAGCATGCCTCCATCGGTACCAGTTACACCAGAGTTCGAGCTTTTGAGCCGAGGTGTTGAAGCGAACTCGCTTGACAAGCACTTGAACCAGACGGTACCGAAGGGCAAGGCGGTCGAGCCGGCGGACCTCCCGCAACATCATGGAGGCTCGAGCGGTCCTACTGCTTTCTGCCGGATGACCTACGGGAAAACCGACTTCCGGCCAGCAGTAGAACAGTAGCGACTAGGACTCCAAGGTACGCGGCCACATAGTAGGGTTCCTGCAGGAGTCCTGCGGGTGTCTTGACTGCAAACGTGACGTTTATGGTCTGTGCATGTCCGGAAACGGTGAAGTTGCCGCTTGCCGCGACGGCAAGGGGATAGCTGGCAACTCCCGTAAACGAGTAGGTACCATTCGTGGCTTGCATCATTATTGTGGACGTTAGGGATGACGCGTTTTGTCCTGCGGAAGTCGCGACTAGCCACAACCAGCCACTGGGAAAACCCAACTCGCGGAATGTAACTGGGTAGACGTGCTCGTAACGGACTGTGACGGTCAGGCTTGCACCAGCGATATAGAAGACTTCAACCTGGCTCGATGTGTAGTTCGTGTCGCGGGTCAAACCCTGGTAAAGGTACGAACCGTTAGACAAAGCAACCGAGATGGCGGGGCCCTCTGATTCGAGAGTTGCAACTCCACTGACTCGGACGCTCCAGTGTTTTCCGCTTGGCAGGCCCGCTTGAACGAAACTGACAGGATATAGACCGAGAAGACTGAGAGGGTCGCAAATTCCTGATATGGTCGACGTTGGCATGTACCCTGAGTTCGCGGTCGGAAGTTTGCGTATCAGAGCATAGTGAACCGTCACCCACCCGGGTGAATCGGATCGAATGGAGATCCGTTCCCCTTGAGCCGTTCCGGCTTGGTAATTGTAGGTGATATTGAGCAGCTGATTCTGGAATAGGGCGTGGCCGACGGTAGAGTTTGTCCACAAAGAGAAGAAATTGTAACGACCCGTGCCACCGAAGGTTCCATTCACGCTTGATGACTCGTCAGAGATCCAATACCGCGAGTCGTTACCGCCGACGATGCGGACATGGGAGTAGGTACCTACTTGGACAGGTAGATAGACGTGACTAGAAAGATTGAGATCGATGCCAATCGAAAAGCGAGACGCGTTAAAGCTCTCGTCACTCAGTATGCCTCCATAACCGTTGTCTCCGAGCAGAAAGCCATTGTCGACAGAGAAGTTCCTCTCACTTCCAAAAATCGTCCAGACTGACCCATTCAAGTGGCTGCCTGCAAAGTCATTGTAAACCGGAAAGACCCGAGGACCATTGTCATCTTGACCGTAGATAGGAGACAAGTCAGGGGCCTCGCCCAGATAACTGGCGTTTCCCATTAATGAATCGGACTTAGGATAAGCCATTAGCAGAATGGTCTGGTTACTAACCGCGGACAGATTGAGCCAGACCGTCGTCACGGCTGAGTTATTGCTTGCTCCGTCCTGAATCCATGCATCAATTGGAGTGCCGTTCACGTATGTGAAGAGAAGGTTGCTCAAGTTTGCGTTAAAGTACGCGGAATAGGCTGAGGAGTTGAAGCGAAGTTCCTGCTGATAAGAAGAGTTTGACAGCACCCCCGCAGTGCTAATGCGAATCGGGAAGGCGCAGTAGGGCGACTGAACCGCCGGGCTGGTTGCTACAACCGGGCCGCTCTGCGGGCTGAGCCTGGAGGGGTGAGCGATGGCGTTCGATGCTCCAGGTGCTTCAATAGAACTGCAAACGGTCCCACCAGCCAAGAGTATCGCGACGAACAGAACTCCGGTGAGACGAACCGTTATTGGGGGCGAGAACACCCCACGTGCCGCTTCAAAGCAATCCGATATCGCGCTCATGGAGAATCAATTGGATGTCCTACGACGGCAACGCGTTCGAATAATGACCACGGCGCAGGCAACGAGAACTGTGGCGTAGATGATCAGGCCTCCTGTGAAAGAAGACAGTTGCGTACTCACAAAAGTGACCGAACTCATGCCTTGAGTCCCCACCACCAAATAGCTCATACCGCCCAGAATTGGAACTAGCGAGATCCTTCCCCCGTGCGGAGCCATCGAAGCAAAGTAGTTTAGGCGGACCAGGTCGGAACCCCCCAGGTTGCCAGAGATTGTGTACGAATTCGCTCCGTAATCAAAATTCAGCCCGGTGATGTTGGCACTCTCTGCGTTTATTTGCGAAACGGCCTGACCTTCTTGGCTCAGATTTGAGCTGGAAAGATTGAGAACTTTCCAAGAGTGCAGCGAGGAGTAGCTAACGAGCCGACTTTCCTCCGCGGTCAGCTGAGTCTCGTTAAGGACGACTATGGACTGAATCCCGTTAAGCCCCGATGGCGCAATCTTCAGCGGCAGGGGACTCCCGGAGAAATTGAAAGTAAGGGGTATCCAAGAGAAGGTAGCGTTAGAGATTCCAAGGTCAGTGGAGTAGCTAGCTGCCTCTGATCCGACAGTCACGTTGAGTGAGGACCCAATAACGGGAGAATTGAAAGCATAGATACACAGCACATACTTGCCACGGGTCGGCGCGGATATGATCGTGTGGAGAGTAGCCGTCGAGGTTGTGACCCAGAACGGCAGGGGGCTAGACAGGATTTGCGGCACCGGAATTGTCTCGGGCCATTCATAAAGGGACTGGCTCTGAACCCAACCGGTATCAATGTTGTAGTCATAACTTGACTGCCCACCCCATGGATTGATAGAGTCAGTGGCGTTGATGTACCTCTGTATTGCTAACGAGAGCCATCCCTGGGAATTGGCAAAAACAACACCCTTGCTCATGTTGAACAACATGTTGAAATTGCCAGAATTGAGGTCCGAGAAGAAAGCCATCGGTAACGACGTTAGATTCAACCCGAGATCGGCGATGGCAGAGAGCGAGTCGAACGAGTCCGGTACTAAGGTTAGGCCCCCAACTGCAGATGCGACATCTACGGGGATCGTACTAACGAATATCGAGTAGCTCCTTGATGCGTAAATGAGTTTAACATAGTTTTGAAATCCCATAAGTCGCGTCATGTTTGTGGAGTCATGGTTCACGTTGTTGAGTGTTACAAAATATTTCACACCCTCTAGCCCCATAAGGGTTGCAACCTGAGGAGTTGCATTGCTGTAGAATTGATTGTATAGCCACGTAAAGTAGTAACTGCTAGGTGTCTCTAGTCCGCCGTAGGTGACCGGGACCGCATACCTCACGGTAGGAATCAGTGCCAGCGGATTTATGCTGCCGCCGCTGGCGTTCCCGAAAGAAACTCCAAGGTCGGGCGGAAAGAGAGCGACACCTACGTCGCTTGAACCGACGAGACTCTCCAATTCAGTCTGGAGATCGACATAACCGGGAGGGACGTGCGATTGATGAATCCCATTCGGTCCGTAGTACGCTTGTGCAGTCACCGGAACCAAGACGAGGATCAGGATGCCACCGACAATGAGATACGACATGATCGACTTTCGGGGGTGGGCCAGCACCCTGGGCGCTCCTCTCCGAAGTCGACCCGACGAGTAGTACTCCAGACTCATCCGCCCCGCGGACCATTTACTGGAGATTCTGTCCAACAACAATGCCATAACAAGTCCGTAGCATGGAACGATGACAAACTCCCCCCAAACATACGAGTCGTTCAGAACCTGATAGCCATACAAGTGTTGGTACAGGAAGATAGTCACCTCGGGTATCGGGCTGTAATAGCCCGAACCGAGTACTCCTCCAATTAGAGCAACTCCAACCAGGAATTCAGTTCGCGCGTCCCGTACAAGCATACCACCGCCAAGAATTACCACAGAGACTCCTATGACCGACGCCACCCAAATCACGGAGAGGGCGGGGTACGGAATAAGGGAGCCAAGGGAAGAGAACGAATACGAATTCAGTGTCATCATGTTGACAAAGTTCGTGCTCCCTAGAGCGAAGTCATTCAGGGGATGTGCGAGCGATGACCCGGGGGTCACGTTGTAAGATCCGAACAAGAGCGTCGCAGCTAGAGGAGCCGAGAAGAGCGCGACTAGGCCCAGTAGCATCGCGCAGGACCGCAGAAAGGATATGAGAGCGCCGCGAGAGGGGCTGCTCGTCGAGACTAGGGTGAAATATGCGGTAAAGAGAATGTAAAGTGGTAACCCGAGGTAGAAGAGCATGGGATTGGCCGCCGTGGACGCCAGCAGTAGAGTGGATCCGACCGCATACTCAAATCGCGGTCTCCCGTTGGAGCGGACAAAAAGAGAGAGCAGCCAGACGCTTAGGAAGTACACCCCCAGCCACAAGAGACTTGAGAATAGCCCGCTCATCACGTAGTATATGGTGACAGGATTGCCTAAGACAAACAGTGAGGAGAGAAGTCTAGCCGGTAGACTTCGGGTAAAGCAACCTGCCAGTTTGTAGAATGCAAGTCCATCAAAGATTGTGACCAAAACGATGAATGACTTCGTTGCGAAAGCGGTGCTCCAAAAGCCGCCAAGAAGAAGGAGTGTCGGGTAATAGGTCCAGTCGAGCAAGAATATCCACGGCTCGAGCACAGGTGATCCGAACGACGAGGGGTTCGACCAAGTCAGAGACCCCGGCAGGAACCACTGACTGAATGACAAGGTCAACGGAGTCCCAAAGTTCCCCCAGGAGAGGTAGCCGTCGTAACCAATCAATTGAGCGTAAATGCCGAGGCTGAGGAGTGTGACTGAGAGGGCCGGGATTAGTCTCTTGACAGACGGATGTTCCAACAAGCTCTTTGTGAGTTGCCAAACATGGGCGGTGTAGATTCGCATTCGCGGACGAAGACTACCCACTGGCTCTCCCTTGAAGTTCTACAAACTACAGAAGCGGTCGCAACATGAACAGAGGATGCGGAGTCATCCGACCCAAGTAGAAATCCTGCACAGCATATCGTCAGGGAAATCCTTTAAGGAGGGCCCGCGAACCGCCTACAGGCTCCGGGATATGGGCCCTCCTGACACCATAGAGGAGGTGCGAAGTTCCAAATCTACTTGAACGCATCGGAACAGACTGAGGACGAGTGTGATCAGTCTTGCCGCAACTCAAAGTCTATAGCGGGCGGGTTACCGGGCAAATTCTGACCTCTACTGCCGCCTGTCCGCTCTGGCGCATGCTCCCACTCGATCCACAAATATCGTCGAGTCAATCGGGATGGAAGTTCTCAGAAGCGCGGGTGGGAGCCGCTTTCTAGTACATTGCTCCATGGTCAGCTGAACGAGATGCAGGTTTGGTTGGCAGTTCACGGCTGGTACCACCCAGCGTCTGAGACAGACTCCTATCGGCAGCGCATTGCCGAATCGTTGGGTCGAGCAGGAGTAAAGGCCTCTGTCCTTAGAGGAGTGGCCCTGCCCTACGGTCGCCTGCCGCAGGCGGTCCTCCCAATACTCGCGCGGGACCTCCTTTCATATCGAGTGGTGGGGGGTATAACTCACGATCTTTACGGTGACTCCGTATTTCGCGGTGTGGATGTTGCGACGATACATGACCTGTACTGGAACCTGCCCCATCACGGTTTCGTAGTCAAAGCAATCCAAATTCAGCAGCTAATCTACCAAGATTATGGTCGCACGGTTAGAAAGGCGAAACACGTAGTTGTCACAACACAGTCGACTAGGTCACGGCTCCTGCAGCTCTATGGCGCGAAGTGGAGAGAGAATATTTCGGTGGTCTCGGTTCCTATCGCGATCGAAGGAGCAGTTCGCGGTGATCACTCGCAGTACGACGTAGTCTGGATCGGTTCGAGCGTCGCTAGAAAACGACCATTAATGTTCGCGCGTCTAGTCGGAGAATTGCCGTCGCGACTCAATGTCCTGATGCGCCTGAGTCCAGCTTCCTCACTCGTTAGTGATGACATCCACACCATTCGCGCAACTGTAAATGCCCTTCGATTCGGGGGGAGGCAATTCCGCTTGGTGGAGGAGCGCATTAGCGAACAAGAAATGAATCAGATCTATCGTTCATCTAAATGTCTGGTCTCTACGAGTGTAAGTGAAGGATTCCACGTTCCGGTCGCTGAGGCATACCTACAACAGGTTCGGGTTGTGTTGCCAAGGACGGAACCGTATCTCTCAACTTACGGTGAGGCCGAGGGGGTTCATTGGTATCATCATGATCATGAGCTGAAGGATCGAATCATAGAGGCGGCTCAGGCCGGACCATTTAGGGTAGACCCGGAAGTGGTACGTACAATGTCCTTCTCGAACGTCGGAAACATGCTTAGACAGATATACGAGCAGGTCCAACGTCGCTAGGATTAATCCAAATGGTTGCGAAAGACCAGGATAGGGTAGGGCGAACGGACCCTGTCACCGGCCCGCGAGAGCTGGGATGACGATACGAGGCTGATCCCGGTGTCTACACCCCTTCGAATCGCAGTAGTTACAGATAAGGTCGAACCGTTTTTTATAGGCGGATACGAGAGGAAGCTGGCAACCTATGCGCGGGTGCTCGCAGATCGACATGAGGTTCGTGTTTACACCACCCTGGATCACAAGGATGCAGCTATTGGTCGGGTGAAGTTTAAACAACTTGTTCCACGGGCACCTTTCCAGAAGTGGCATGCAAGTCGGAGCCTCCTTCACTCGGCCGTCTTTGCTTCCTCCCTCATTCGCTCTCCTTTTGGTGACTGGGAGCCCGATGTAGTTCTGATTGAAGCGATTCCTTACGTGCATCTCCCGCTTGTTGGACGTTGGATCAGGCGGAGTGGCATTCCTGCGATACTCTTTGTCGAGGAAGCCTGGGTGAGCTATCGATACTTTCCCGGTATCGTTTCACCGGTCAGCGGCCGTGCGTTGAGAGGCATGCTCAGCGACGCGGTGTCGTGGGCGGCAAAGACTGTTACGACCTCAAGCGTCACGACATCGACATTACGGACCAGCTTCGGTGCCAAAAATCTCATTACAATTCACGACGGGACAGACCTTTCACAAATACTGGATGCTTCGGCTTCGAATCTGAGCCCGCGCTACGATTTCGTTTCACTGGGTAGATTGGTCCGTACCAAGCGTGTGTCCGAATTCATCGACGGACTTGCGTCGCTACAGAAGGAATACGGTTGGTCGGGTCGGGCAATAGTCATTGGTGCCGGTCCGGAAGAAGCCCGCCTCAAGCGCCTGATTCTTGAACACAGCCTTGCCGAGCACGTCGAGGTTACAGGATTTCTAAGGGAGATTGAGGTTCATGAAGTGTTGAGGCGATCGCGGTCGATTGTACTGTGCTCTGAACGAGAGGGGTTCTCTCAATCGACGCTGCTCGCGATGGCATTTGGCGTTGTTCCCCTGGTCGCCAAGCCCCGTTTCCCCGAGGTATTCGGGGTTTCGGACCTGGTAGCCGACGGTGTCACGGGAATGTACTTTGAGCTCGGAAATCGTCGAGCCCTTGTAGAAAGGATGAACTGGCTGCTGAATCACCCAGAGGATTTCAACCAACTCTCCAGTTCCGCGAGAAATGTTGCCCTCCAGCATGATTGGAAACGCCAGGCTGCTATTCTAGAGGAGCAAATCCTACTCGCGGTGGGCGTGAACACCATCGAAACTACAGCCTGAACTATCTTGTGGTTTCAGGCATGCGCGGGAGAGCGACGTTAGCATCATCCGAGGCGTCGCCTAACATAAGGCGACTCCGGCCACCCAGGGCGATTCCTCATGGCCTCCGAAACAAGACAACCTGAAGGGTCTGCTCTCTCGTTATACCAAGGCCCCGTAGCACGCGCATCATCAGCTCGAAGAAAGAGTAACCCGACAGCATCCGAACTCGAGAGTACATTAAGAGAGAGCGGATGGGATGCCGAATTAAGTAACTCGCTACACGAAGAGTGGCGTCGCCAGAAGAAAGGGGCACTTGCCTAAACCCGCGAGTCTCCAACATGGACCTCACTTCTGATTGGTCTCCATGGAGTTCCATAGAGACGAATCTCGCTCGCCCCATCAAATCTATCGAGATGGGCACGATTACCTTCTCGAGCCCCTCGACATCCATCTTAATGAAGTCCAAACGAGTCACCCCGGCTTCCTCGAGTGCCGACCCGAGTGGCAGAGCGCGAGCGAGAAAAGACTCGTTTTTGAAATCGATCGTAAGGGTTCCGCGAAAGTCCGAGATTGCCACGTTCATGGGTGTAACGTTCCTCAAACCGTTCACACCAATGTTACGAACTAGAACCGCGAAGTCGGCCGGATTTGGCTCTATGGCCACCACCTTTCCGGCAGCACCGACCCGCTTAGAAGCAATTACAGAGAATTCCCCAATCCCCGCACCTATGTCTAGGACGGTAGCTCCCTGGCGGATCAAGTCTGTTCGATAGACGTTCGCAACAATGCACTCGCCAATCGCGACTACATCTCTAGCGTCCCGGTACTTGATGTTGAAGCCCTCAATCAAGAGCGGCCGAGGGTCGACCCTTACTCTGGACATGCGTACTTGGAAACCAACCCGGCACTAAGACCTGCCATAGCTCGTTCCCCTCGTCAATAACCGAGTAAGATAGTAGAAACGTCGAGGGCCCCCGGGAAGGCGCTCACGCCGAAGCGAGGTTATAGCGGCTCCGGTATGTAAGGACCCATGGACAAAATTCCGCTGGCGTCACCAGAGCTATCTTCTGATGCGGTTGAGGCGCTTCGACGAGCGCTTTCAACTGAACGATTTGTTGGCGGAGAATCAGTTGAGCTGTTCGAAAGGGAATTCGCTAGATTTGTCGGGACCAAGCACGCGGTCTCGGTGAACAGTGGCACCTCGGGTCTCTTGGCGAGCTTGATTGCTCTGAGGGTAAAGCGAGGTGATATTGTGATCACTACTCCTGCGACCTTCGTGGCCACGGCGAACGCTATAGTTCTCTCAGGTGCCGTACCTGCGTTCGCCGATGTTTCTCCAGTAGACTACAACATTGATGTAGAATCCATTCGGAAAATCTTACGGCTCAAGGGGAAAAAGGTTCGTGCAATACTTCCAGTTCACCTCTACGGCCGCCCCTGCAATCTCGCCCCGATAATCGAACTCGCAAACGAGGCTGGGGTTCCCGTCCTTGAAGACGCGTGCCAGGCGCACGGGGCGTCGGTCAACGGGAAACAGGTAGGCTCCTTTGGCACCGCGGGCGTATTCTCGTTTTACTCCTCCAAGAACCTGATCGTTGGCGGAGATGGTGGAATGGTAACAACCAACGATGCTGAAGTGGCCCAAGCTCTCCGCGAACTCAGAGATGCCGGGCGCCGGACGCATGAACCGACCTACCTACATTTCCGCGTGGGTTTCAACTTCCGATTAAACACAATAAATGCGGCGATCGGGCGCGAGCAGCTGAAGCTCTTACCGAAAGAGAATCAGCTTAGGGCCAGAATAGCGAGCCGATATATTCGTGAACTTGGGTCATCTGGCCCGATTCAACTGCCGCCGCCGGACACTAGTCATAGCAAGTCGTCTTGGCACCTTTTTGTGGTATCTGCCAAGAAGCGTGACGACCTTCGCAGCCATCTCTCCGCAGAGAGAATCGAGACCGGGATACACTATCCGCTACCCATACCGAATCAGCCCGCATACAAGAACATTAAATACTACGCGGTAAAGTCAGCTACCGCCTCGAGGTGGGCACGGGAGGTGTTGAGCCTGCCAGTCTTCCCGGCAATGTCTGGCGCTGCTCTAGACCGTGTTACGAACGTGGTTAGCGAATTCTACACGGATCGGTCATGAACGTGGGCTTGCTAGGCTTGGGCTATTGGGGGATGAAAGTCCGATCGGAATATGAGAACCTGTTACGCTCTGGAGTGATCGACAGCCTGCACACTTTCGACCTCAACAGGGAGACTTCACTCAGACAGGCCTCATCGGGTTCAATTGTAGAACCGAGCGTTAGCTCTCTGCTCTCGCATGTTGACGCCGTGCACATTTGCACTCCAAACACCACCCATTTCGAGTTGGCGAGGTCTGCGGTCGAGTCGGGGGTGCACATCTTAGTAGAGAAGCCGATGGCACTTGACTCCCCGAGTTGCTACAAGCTGGTTGAGCTTGGGTCAGCTCATGACGTAATAGTTCAGGTCGGCCACGTGTTTCGATTTTCATCAGCAGTTAGAGTCATCAAGGAATCCGTCGCGTCTGGAACGCTCGGGGCCATACGATACATCCGCTTTCAGTGGAATCAATTCATGGGCTATGGCAACACCCGGGGCATGGCGGCCCAGACCGAAATATTCTGGGACTTGCTCCCTCACCCTTTGGACATCCTTAACTACATTACCGACGAGTGGCCCCTCTTGGCTCGGGCTGATGCGGTCATGTCTGAGACGTTGCCCGGAGTCCCACTCCTATGTGACGTCCACGTCGGCTTGCCTAGCGGGATAAGAGTCTCTTTGACCGTTAGCTATCTTCACGCACAGAAGTCGAGGAGGGTTGAAGTAGTTGGAACCGAGGGGACACTGGTCGCAGACGTTGTCGATGGCACAATCGAGACTTACAGGAACGGGGTGCGGAATAGCTCTGAAGTCGCCCGGAATAATACGATCGAGGCAGAACTTCGCAACTTTTGTGATGCAGTGAGAACCGGTAAGAGTATCGGAAATTCAGCAATCATAGGCGCCCAAACAGTTCGTTCTATCGAGCTGATTCGGAAGGAGGCAAGGGTATGACTACTCGACGCCCAAGATTCAGCTCCATAGTCAGGTGCAAAATCGGCGCTGGAACCATACTTCACGACCACGTCAATCTCTACGCTTGCAGGGTCGGCAAATACTGCAAGGTGGACTCATTTGTCTACATCGAAGAAGGGGTCCATATCGGCGATCGGTCCAGAATTCGCCCGTTCGTGTTCATTCCAACGGGGGTCAGAATCGGAGCGGATGTGTTTATAGGTCCCTCGGTGACGTTTACCAATGACAAGTACCCCAAGATTGGAAGAGCGTTCACTCTAGAGCATACAATTGTCGAGGATGGGGTTTCAATCGGGGCAGGTTCCGTTGTTCTTCCCGGCGTGAAGATTGGTTCGGGAGCCCTGATCGGTGCGGGAAGCGTTGTGACGAAAGATGTGCCCCCGAACACGAAGTACATCGCAGGTAGGCTCTACCCGTATCCCAGTCCCCTTAAACGAAAACGCACAGTCGGTAAATCAATCTCGGGCTGAACAGCGAGTCGCCCGCTCCTCAAATCAGGTCCAAGGTTGTAGCGCGCTTAGGAGCTGTTCAATCTCCTCAGCGATGTCTGCCGAGCTCCGAGGCAGAGCTCGAAGATCACTAATCCGCGTGTTCAAGTAATGCGCTTCAGCCATGTCCATCCGTGAGGAATACCGGTCCAATAACGTCAAAACGCGGTCATAAGTGGGTTTTGGGAAACCGGCTGGAGGCACTTTCAGAATCCGGATCGCGTACTCGTAGTACGCCAGAAGGAGACCGAGGCCCAATCGGCCATCTAGCAATCCCCCTTGAAAGAGATATTGCACAGTCGGGGCCGCGAGTCGGTAGCTGAGGGTGCGCAAGCTCCGTCTCTCTAGAGGAATCGTGCGCTCAGCTTTAGCCCAGAAGTGGGCCAAGTCCCTATAGGCATGGTTGGTTATTGACCCCGGCGCGAGCCTAGAACGGCCCTTCAACCTTAGTCGCTCGTGCACGGGGTATACGAACTGCGCCGCGAACCGCTTGTACATTCTGGTTTCCGTTCGTCGCCACCATTTGATTTCGATACCAGCAAACGTCGCATTGATTCTAAACCGGTATCCCGGGGAATCGAACGAGTCGCCTCGAAGGAAAGCCCGGGCCTGTTCATCGACTATCTCATCGTCCGCCACCACGAAGACGTAATCTGAGAGTGCGTGGAATGCACCTAGGTTTCGCAGGTACGCAAAGTTCCTCGATCTCGAACCAATCAGTCGAATCGCGGGAAATTCACTCTTGATGATTTCAAAGCTGGCCGGATCGTCAACCACTAGGATGGAAGGGACCTCTGCCTCCGCGAAGAAAGCGATAATGTCTCGACATCGTTGCGGGCGATTGCTTACAATGACTGCCGTAACTTTCGAAGGGATCCGAGTCATTGCAGAGCGCTCACCTCGCTGAGGAGCGGCTCAATCCTTCGAGAGTCCGTTTGGGTGCGACGTGATGTGCGCTTATGCCTCATAGCGCAGAGTTGGCCGCTCATATCTTCTTCTACGGTACGCCGCTGAAAGGCCAATTCCGGCGACTTCAACACACCTAGATGCCTCTTCATCTCGACAGACGTGTCTTTGAAAGACCGAGCTGAATTTCGCCGGTCCGGTTTATAACCCCAACGACGCGAGGCGGTGAACATGCTGAACCACCTGCGACATAGGGGACCCCAGCAGACTCACACCCAATCGGCTTGACCGACAGGGGGTTGTCCAAACTCGCTCCTGATGCAGTCGCCAACCTCAGTTACGTCCGAACTCATCCTTGAACCAGCGGATGAGCCGGGGCGGTACGCGCTTCCCGACCGGCGAGTTCAGGAGGCGAACCCCGATCAGCGAGACGAACATCACGGGGATCGCGCGGCCGATCGGCATCCGGGTCGCGGGATCGTGGTGCCAGGCGACCGGCACCTCCTTCACCGACCGGCCCCGCTTCCGC
>JAKAPB010000454.1 GCA_021823045.1 Actinomycetes bacterium
CTCTTTGGCCAAAACCTTCATGTCCTCGGTTGAGACCAGCGTGGCCGGATCGATAGCCCTCACTAGGATTCCATCGGGCTCCTGAGATAGCACCACGTTACAAGGCATTACCAGTGCCATATCAGGATCGGCTTCTAGAGCTTTATTGGCGAAGGTGGGATTACATGCACCGAGGATTTTCAGCGGGCTCCTGTCGACGTTGATCTTTGCCTTCAAGGTCGCCGATACGTCAATCTCGGTGAGGACTCCGAATCCCCTCTCCTTGAGCGACTCCCTCACCCTCGCTTCGACCGAAGCCATATCACCTTGGACTAACTTAGAAAATCCACTCACGCTAAATCCGCCTTCTATCCGACCGGTTATCTACCATAAAATACCCTATGTGGTATCTAACACAAGCTCTGGCATGAATAATCCAGTCAAATCTCAAAGATATCAACTTGACTTGCCAAGCTATGGCTCTACAAGCACGAAGTTAAGTTCCTAAGCGGATGACTAGAGGCCGATCCGGTCCGCAAGGATCGATCGAAATTCACTAGAGGAACCAAAGAGCATTTGAGAGGACTTGGCCCGCTTGAAATAGAGATGAGCGTCGTGCTCCCAGGTAAAGCCGATGCCGCCGTGGATCTGAATATTCTCCGCCGCCGCAAAATAGTAGGCGTCGCCGCAGAATGCCTTGGCCAATGGCGAGGAGATCTGAGCCTCGACAGGATCATTCGCTAGCGCCCACATCGCGTAATAGGCGGCCGACTTTGCCGACTCTACCTCGACCAACATGTCAGCGCACTTATGTTTTATCGCCTGGAATGACCCGATCGGCCTTCCGAATTGAATCCTGACCTTAGAGTACTCTACCGCCATATCCAAACAGGCTTGAGCGCCGCCCACCATCTCCACGCTTAAGGCAGCAACCGCAACGTTCAGCATCTTTTCATAGATCTCGGCTCCTGCGCCGACCTTGCCGATAAGCCGAGCGGGAGTTGATGAAAATTCAACCCTCGCTAACTTCCTCGTCTGATCTAGCGTCTCGGTTGGTGTTCTAGTCACACCTTCGGAATCGCCCGAGACATGGAAAAGTGAGAGATCGCCGTGCACTTTCGCGAACACTAGGTAATCCGTGGCCGTAGCACCATCGATTACGTAGTCCTTAGTCGCTGAAACCAGGTATTGATCGGCATCGGTGAAAGCCTCCCCAGATGTCATCGCCAAGTCAAAACCGCTAGCATCTTCGTAGCTACAAACGCTGTATCTGGCTTCACCCGATGCGATTCTGGGCAGATCTTGCAACATCGCGTCTTCGTCCCCCGAGGCGATGACTGCGTTAGCGGCCATCACGACCGAAGAGAAGTACGGACCACAAAACAAGGACCTTCCCATCTCCTCGAGCACTATTCCGAGTTCGACGGCTCCATAGCCGAGTCCCCCATAGTTCTCTGGGATGGCCAATCCCGCAAGGCCGAGTTGCTCGGTCGCCTGTTTCCAGACATCCTCGTCAAAGCCGACATCGCTTTCCATAAGTTTTCGCACCGACGCGATTGGCGACTTGTCTTCGAGAAACTTCCGAACAGACTTTCTGAGTTCGTCCTGCTCCTCCGTGAAAGCGAAGTTCATCTTCTCCTCCAGTTACCATGGCCCGACATCGAACCCAAATATGGCCTAATCTTGTCTTATGGGCATTTGCCAAAGCCCATCCAATATCGATAAACCGAACAGAGAAAGAAGCTATCACAGAGATGGACCAAAAGAGCTTCACCCATGAAATCGAAATTGAAGATCTATTGATCTATCGGCTCGTCGTAGGACCGATTGACAACAATGTCTATATCGTGCGTTCCAAAAGTACCGGAGAGTCAGTACTGATCGATGCGGCCAACGAACACGAAAGACTGTTAGAGGTCGCCCAAGATCTCGGGGTCAAACTGGTCTTAGAGACCCACGGCCATTGGGACCATATCGGAGCGGTCAGCGAGGTCCGGGACGCTGGTTACGAAGTATACGTAGCCAAAGAGGACGCAAGACTCCTACCGAGCTACGATCAGCTCCTCAGTCACGAGGATGTGATCGAGGTGGGCGGTCTGAGAATAAGACAGATCTGGACACCCGGCCATACCCCTGGCAGCTACAGCTTCGCAGTCGAAGGATACCCAGTCCTATTTACCGGCGATACCCTGTTCCCTGGTGGACCAGGTACAACGGTCCTTGAAGGTGGAGACTTCTCGGCGATAATAAGGTCGATCGAAAACGAGATATTCTCCAAGTTCGCTGGTGAAACAGTAATATTTCCCGGACACGGCGAGTCAAGTACCATTGCCAAAGAAGCTCCAAATCTACAGAGCTGGATCGATCGAGGCTGGTGAGTAGGACGGATAGCAACTCTCGACGAGGGACGCTGGGTTAGGCACAAGTACCAATTCATCTTCTTCAGTTCGAGCATTTAGGTATTTATTCGCATAACACAGAAGCCTACGGTACTAGGTTTTTCCCAATGGAAGCCTTCGCGTCTATGAACGATCAAAGCCAAAGAAAGAGCCTGTTGGAGCTCATTTTATCGAGGAAATCCACTGGACGCCTTATAGAACCGGCTCCTAGTGCCCAAGAACTACTCGACATCCTCCAAGCAGGAGCGTCGGCCCCAGATCACGACTCGCTCAGGGCGACCAGATTTATAGTATTCGCCGGCGAGGACAAGGACCATTTCGGCGAGTTTCTAGCTCAGCGACTCACCGATCGCCTAGCTGCAAAGGAGGCAACCCCGACCGAAGGACAACTCAACAAGGAGCGTGGCAAACTTGACCGGGCGCCCTTAGTCATCGCCGTTGGTGTAAAATATGCACACGAGACCAAAATCCCTGAAATAGAGCAGTAC
>JAKAPB010000455.1 GCA_021823045.1 Actinomycetes bacterium
GAGTACTACGACGTAGGGTATTCATTCTAGTCGTGGATAAGATAGTAGTGGTGATTAATTCCCAAGGTCCACTCGGGCGGCTCGTAGAGCGCTTGATGAGATCGGACCTGTCTAAGAAGTTCGTGAAGTATGCCGTCGGGTCCGGAGTGTCCGCCGTCGTGTCCTACGTGGCACTGATACTTAGTTTTGGAGTATTTCATCTCTTTGAGGCGAGGGGTTCGGCGATATTCGCCACTTTGGTTGGAGCGGTCCCTTCTTACTTTCTAAACCGCAACTGGGCTTGGCAGAAGAGGGACAGGTCGTCACTCTCTAAAGAGGTCTTTCCTTACCTCATCATGGCGATTATAGGATTGGTCTTCTCGACCTGGTCCACCGACTTTGCGAGCAGCCACTCTTCAATTGCGGGGCCTCCTCACTCTAGCGCCGCAGTCTTGTTCGTGTCGGGTGCATACATAGGATCTTTTGCCGTCCTGTGGTTTGCGAAGTTTGCTTTTCTGAACCGCTTTCTATTCGCGACGACTCAAGAAACGGGAGCCGATGCCGTGGAAGCTAACGTCGTCGACTAGCCGCGTCTGATGTCATAGACGCTCATTTGCATCCTGCCGCTCTTCCAGGAACCCTTTTTCCGGCTATGGAATCTGGTCCACAAGAGTATCCCCAGGGCCAACACTAAAGAGCAGATAGAGATATAGAACCCTACAAGAAGCATCGGAGCACGATAGCTCAGTTCAATTTTTGAAACGCCTTTTGGAACCGAAATGGAAATCAGCGTCGAGTTAGCAGCACTGTGGAGGGCTGGTCTTTTGGTACCTTCGGAATTAATGACCGTCTCATTCCACGAAGGGGCATAGTTCTCGTTCCAAATGATCGTCGAGGAGTGCACGGCATGCACTGTCAAAGTGAGTGCTCCTGCGGTCGAAATTGAGAAGGAGTCGACCTTTACACCGCTTCCTAGCTTGAAGATCGAGGTTTTCGGATGATTTGAGGCATAGATAGCCAAGTTTCCTATGTTCTCGATGTAGTGCCAATTTGTCGGCGTCAAGTAGGTGATCTCACTCCCGGTGAGGTCATAGTTATGATTTGGTGTCTGCAGGCGGATCCCGAGGTCTGGGTATCCATCGCTCGACGGAAGGCCACTACAAGGCGGGATTTGAAATCCAACGGCACTGGTAGGTTGGGGGAAACTCACCTCTTGTATCGGATTGCCGTTTGGAGTAGTCGTTGCCACTGCCGAGGATGCCTTGATCTTCCCTCCGGAGGAGGTAAGCAGGGAAAGTCCGTCAAGGCACTGGGTATCCATTCCCCGCGGTGTTGAAATCAGGAGGCGTAGCACGTTGAAGTTTCCGCCAAAGAAACCTCCGGTTTGGATAGGTGAATTGGAAGAGCTGGGAGCAGAAGGGGAGAGGGGGGCACTCTTCGCAGCCGATGATCCGACACCGATTAGAAAGTAGTACGAATTCGTCTCAAGCAGATTCATGTTATAGATATCGTGCATGACCGAGTTGATGCCTGACACCTTCATAGTCCCCATGAAGTGGGACCCGGTGAGGGCGTCATAGTTTCCTAGCGAAAGACTTGAGTATCCCTGGACCGAAGGTACTTGGCTGTAAATATTCGAATTTACCGAAAGTGCGGTATTTTGGGCAAAATATGAGTAGAGGTTCGGGTCGTATATCCCGAAGCGTCCGGCCGGTCCGACTAATGACTTGAGTTTCGCCAGTGTAGTTCCGCCTGGCGAATTGAGATAGGTCGGCGGGGTCTGTTCGATAACCGTCGAGTAGGAGAAGAACCCGATATCTAGTAGTGTCAGCAGCGCAAGTGCGGTACTTGCACTTCTCCTCAGACCACCGGACCTGGAGGTGGCAATTACTGCCGTGGTGGCAACGATTAATGCACAACTAAGCGCCACGTAGATCGCCATGTTGGTGCTGAAACCTGAAATTTGACTTGGAGTAGTTAAAAGCGAGTATAAGAAGCTAGTGTCAAAGAAGAATCCCGCGGCGACAATGACACCGATCGATCCGATGACGTACACGACTAGTCTCCCGGTCCCAGAAAGTGGCTTGCCTTTGGAGCTAACTTTCGTCCAAACCAAGCCTGCGAGGATTGATATTGCGAGATCGAATCCGAACATATTGCGCGACGGTAACCTCTGTTTGCCGTAGAGGGGGAGGTGGTAGAGGAGGGGAGCCAATGGCGTATAACCGCCAAGCGCCAAGAGTAAAGCTCCAATTCCAGCGAGCCTTATGCCAGAAACCCGTCCGTCGCTATTTGGAGTATCCGAAGAGGACAATAAACCGACTAAACCTAGGGTGGTAAGCAATATTGGCAGATAAGAGCCTATTTCTCCTAGGTTGTAGGATCCAAAAAAAGACGGCAGGTCCCTTAAGGAGTACCATCCCTGAATGAATGGGTATAAGAGCATGACCAGGTCTCTAGGACTGAATGGCCCCGAGGTGAAAAATGCATAGCTCCCACTCGATCTATTTGAAAAGTGCTGGAAGGCTATTCCGGGCAGCCACTGGATAGCAGCTAAACCCAAGGCGAGGGCCCCAGCGAGTAGGAGTAGTAGCAGTGGAACTTTGGAGTCCCTCCCCCTTTTGATCATTGTGGGTATCGCTAAAAGCGCCATAAATATCGCGCCATCTAACATCGCCTCGGGAGCCCCCGCAAAGACGCATAGCGCGAATCCTACCGATAAAAGTACCGCCCATATGGCCCCCGAACGTACGGATTGGCTGGACACTATTTTAAGGAGAAAGACAATACACCAGGTCACGCAGGCTATCCCTGCGATCATGTCAAGATGGACGACCTGAGACAGAAACTGACCCGAAAGCGTGAAGCCAATGGCAGCTAGTG
>JAKAPB010000456.1 GCA_021823045.1 Actinomycetes bacterium
GTCGCACCATGACTAGATGATAGTACAGTTTCACCAGGATAGATAGATGTTGAAACGGGGTGGCATGGGCAGCTGATTTCGGTTTCAATCCGGTAGGAAATGGGGCTCATCTGCCAGGAGGTGGCACTAGGTCGTAGCACGATCGGCTCCGAAACGTCAGCAATGATGCCGAAGAAACACTTTGTCGTCCCGGTCGTTGCAACAAGGTCGCCACAAACCTAGCAATCAAGGAAGTTGGGGTCAGATATAGCGTACGCACGCAGCAATTAGTTGTCTGTTTCAACTACAAGTGGTTGCTCGAAACAGAGCGGGGCTCGAAGGACATCAAGGGATCACTCGAACTCGACTTAGTCTTGCATCATCGAAAAGACCGGATCAAGGGCCAAGAGAGCTGGATGTGGCTCCTGATTGGCCACCGAGTTGAAACTACGATCCGCCACCCGTGCCACCAGGTCCAGCATCTCTCAAGCTAGGCCGTCTTAGATCGTGGGAATGATTACTTGATCTTAGGTATCACCCGGAAAGGTCCAACACCGAATCGCGACCCCTTCGGCGGTGAATGCCAATCACCACCTGCGGTAGGTATGGTATGTGGTCTTCGTGGGTGTCTATTGAATCGGCGGGTTTCGGGCGAAGAGACGAGTCGCCTCGGCATAACTTGTCGAATCTATCCTTGCGAGTTAAATCATGGATGACCTAGCCCATAGGCGCTCCAGTTGTCGGGTGGCGTTCGTTATGGGTCAACTGTGGACAGCTTCGACGTATCTATGTTCCGGTGAATGGATTTGATGAATTGCACTGGAAGGCGTGATTCCCTTGTAACGGCGCTGGCTATCAGGAGTGTAACTACGCTTTTCAGCGGTTTTGAGAATCTAAGCCCATTTGGGAAGGGATATCGTCATGGCAAAGCTCTAAAAGTGCTCAATACCCCCCGAATTCCGGTTAGGCCGCCAATCCGTCTTAGCGATGGTAATCGGGTGAGTGGTAACGGTCTCGAATGAAGAGTTATGCACGAATTACCTTGAATATGCAGCTCAGGTCTCAGGCTTTTGTTCATTGCCCCTATAATTGTGAGCTTCGCAGTTCCCAGGGAGTCATCTAAGTGGCCAAGAATTCTCACCTTCATAACCTCCCAGTTCGTCTGGCGGTCGGGGCATACTTGTTGGACTCTGGTTTGGGCAAGCTAGACGTGGACGAAGCGGCTCTTGAGTATATCCACAATATGGCCGTGACCGCCTATCCATTCTTGAAGGAAGTTGAACCGGCCAAGTTCACGAAGTACTTTGCAAAGGGTGAAGTCTTGTTGGCTGCCATGCTTCTATTTCCGTTAGTGCCGGATGCCTTGGCGGGCTTTGCACTGACGATCTTCGCAGGAAGCTTGATGAGGCTCTATTTACGCATTCCAGGTATGAGACACGCTGGCTCACTCCGCGCTACACCTAAAGGAGCTGGCTTGGCAAAAAATATCTGGATACTGGGAATTGGTCTTTCCCTGGCACTGACGCCATATGAGAGGTCGACCCGAATTTCGTAGGGCGTTGCCTGACCGACTAATTCCGACTTAGCTCGGTCCTTGGGGTTATTCGGCTTCCGATGCAATGCTATGACTTGGCTATTTCCGGTAAACCTCGAGAGAGCCTACTCCTTCAAAGACGACCAGATATCGATTCTTCTGTGACGGCGAGTGGAAAGACGCTAATTCAAATAGCCACCCAGTTCAATCGAGGGGCGGTACTTCATGGCCATCGGCATGCGGAACCGGATCTTTGGCCTTGAAGGGAGGAACGGCAATGACGCAACGCTGATAAAAGCCAGCGACACCGACATTGTCCGCTGGGTCATAATCAGTGGCTGGGCCAACCCATTCGACCCACAGGAGGCACTTATTTTGCGAACCGTACAGGCAGTCAAATGGGCTTTTACGGCCGAAGTCGTAAGGAGCTGGCGAACATTTGGTGTGAGCAGAACTGAAGCTGTCGGACCTACGGAGGGTGGACATTTCTGACACGAGATGGAACGCTTCAATACCTTTTCCCTCAAACACCCGGTGGGACTTATACGTTTTCCGATCGGGTCTTAATCCGCGAAAGTCGCCGCTAGCTGGTTCGGCCTCAAGGCATGAGAGCTAACTAGTTGGGTTCTAAAAGGAGCCTCTTAGCCATACGAAGTAGAGGCCCACCCGTATGCGGTTATTTTCGGGGATGTTCTCCAGGCTGACTTCAACGCTGGTAGAGGCCCACCCGTATGCGGTTATTTTAGTTACGGACCAGCAGTTGGTCGTAGCTACCCGACTCTAAGGAGCAAACTGGTCAGGCGACATTCGGTCAAAGATTGACCTAGCATGTCTCGAACTTCATCTCCTATCGGAAGTACAGAAGTTAGGGCGGTATGCCGCCAGCAGGGGATCGGAGAGTGGCCCTACAAAGACTGAAACGTTCGACCTCTTAGGCTTTACCTATATCTGTGGGTCGACCAGAGGCGGGCGCTTCTGGCTTAGGTGCGCCGCTATCTCGAAAAGTATGCGGTCAAAGTTGCAGGTGGCCAAAGACCAGCTCAAGCCCCGTCGGCATAGACCCATTCGGGAACTGGGCGAGTGGCTAACAAGCGTGGTGCGAGGACAACTCGCTTATTATGCAGTGCCCGGCAACATTGATGAGGTTTCAGCCTTTCGTACTCAGGTAAGAAGATACTGGATGAAGTCGCTTCGGCGTCGTAACCAGAAAACTAGCCTCACCTGGGTACCTATGGATCGGTCACAACTCAATGGCTGCCACCTGTCCACGTGCTAAGTCCCTATCCTGAACCACGCTTTGACGTTCGAACCTTAGCCAAAAGCCCAGTGCGGTGAGAT
>JAKAPB010000457.1 GCA_021823045.1 Actinomycetes bacterium
TATTAGCAGAAGTATCTGTAGTAAGTCTTCTCAATGTCGTGATTTCGCCAATTTTGGTCTTTGCTGCGAGGTTCTCGCTGAAACCTAGTGGTGTCGATTCACGATTTGAATCGCGGAGGTAGTCCGTGGGAAATATGTCGGCCGTTGAATCGACGGAGTTGAGTCAAAAGAGGGCCAAGCGTCGCACTCGCGCTTTAGGATTTGCGGCGGCGGCACTATTTGTAGGGATGTTGGCTCGCCTCTACTCCTTGCAGATTCTCCAGGCGCCGATCTATGAGGCGCAGGCGACGGCGAATCAGGTCCGGACGGTCTCCATCGAACCCCCTAGAGGGCTAATCCTGGATAGAAATGGTAGAGTACTCGTCGGTAATAAGGTAGTGGAGGTGCTTGCGGTCTCCCAGCATGCAGCGACGACCGACCCTAAAGTGATTCCTAATTTGGCGAAGCTTCTCGGAGTCCCAGTGGCCCAAGTGACGCTTGCACTGAATAATTCGCAGTTCAGCCCGTACGAGCCGACGCCGGTTGCCTTTGGTATCTCCAAGCAGATAGCGATATATGTCCAGGAGCATTCCAAAGAGTTCCCCGGGGTGATTACCGAGCTGACGACTCAACGTACTTACCCTGATGGGACGACTGCGGCGCAAGTGTTGGGATATGTCGGTCAGATCAAGCCGAACCAACTAGCGAAGCTTTCCCAAAAGGGGTATACCGCTCAGTCTCAGATTGGCCTAGCCGGAGTTGAAGCGACCTACGAGTCCTACCTAAGAGGAGTGCCGGGTCAAACTAAACTCGAAGTCACCGCTTCAGGTGCGGTAGTTGGGACCCTTGGCGAAACGGCCGCAAAACCTGGGGGAAATCTTGTCCTCTCGATCGATACCTCCCTGCAAAAGGCGGTCGAGCAGGCGCTAGGTTCAGAGATCAAGGCTCTCTCCCACAGCTATGACCCCTACTTTCACCGCTATCTTCCTGAGCTAACCGGGGCGGCGGTTGTCGAGAACCCAAATACCGGGTCAGTATTAGCGATGGCCTCTTTCCCGACCTACAACCCTTCGATTTGGGTTGGTGGGATATCGACCCAGAACTATAGTATCCTCACGAACCCCGCAAACAACTATCCACTAATAAACAGGGCTATCCAGGGAGAATACACTCCCGGTTCGACATTCAAGCTCGCAACCGCTTCGGCGGCTTTAAATTCGGGCCTCGTAACCCCATATACCCTGATACACGATCCTGGGTACTTCGCAATCCCAGGCTGCACCGTCGGCAAGTGCTCATTTCACAACTCGGGTGGCGAGTCATTGGGAAATATTAATATCGTCACCGCCCTCTCTGCGTCGGACGACGTCTTTTTCTATACGCTGGGATACCGCTTTTACGCCGCTACCCAACAGTACGGAAATACGCCGATCCAAAACATGGCCGCCGAGTATGGCTGGGGATCTCCGACTGGGATCAATCTTCCCGGAGAGGCTTCTGGGATGGTCGACTCTCTGTCGCTGCGTCAGGAGCTTCATAAGCTCTACCCGCAGGCCTATCCCTATGCCAACTGGTACACCGCAGACCAGCTGGAAATGGCCTTCGGCCAGGGAGAGACCTTGATAACGCCATTGCAGATGGCTAACGCATATGCGACCTTCGCTAATGGGGGGACGAGATATGTTCCACGAATTGCGGTCGGTGTTGTCAACGGCCAAGGAAAGGTGATCGATAAGTTCCCCCCGAAGGTAGCGGGTCACGTCAACTTATCGGCGTATAACCATGCTGCAATGCTGGCTGGATTTGAAGGAGCGGTTTCTGGCCCGCTTGGCACGGCATCTGGAGCTTTCCAAGGATTCCCCTTTTACAAGTTCCCCTTAGCCGGTAAGACTGGAACTGCATCCGTGCAAGGGTTGAACCCTAACTCTTGGTTCGTGGCATTTGGACCGGTACAATCCCCGAAATATGTCGTTTCAGTAGTTATCAAGGAGGGCGGTTTCGGCGCATCTGCGGCCGCACCGGTGGCTAGGAAAATCTTCGAGTACCTTATTGCCCATCCAGTTGGACCGGTCAAGTTCGGGGTGGGACACCTAGCCGCTGGCAGTATTGCCGCAATTGGCAAAAACGGACAGATTACCACCACTACCGCTCCTGCTTCGAAGTCGAACCCGTCTGGGAGTACCACAACAACGGCGGCTAAAACCGCCGGCTGACCCCCAGCCGACAATAGTCACTGCTGGAGGTTGCAGAATTCTTCAGCCACTCCTCGCTAAGGCAGGCTTTTCGGTTCAGAGCGAGGTTTTTTGGGTTAGGCTGTCGTTATGTCGTTCGCTAGCTATATTCCATGGATTGCTGGCATGTCCGTTTTGGTTTTGGCCGCCCTCTCTCACGGGCGTAGTTTTGTGGATCCATTGGACAAGAACGACCGTAAATTTGCAAATGGCCTTCCGGATAGAGATTTGATAGAGCTTTCCTCTACTTGTCCGGCGGGCCAAGCGGCGGCTGCCGTTTCCGATTTTGACCCTTCTTGGAAAGGGAGCAGTCTTGGATTTTCCGGTTTCTTTGCCGGACGCACGCCTCCGCACACAGCGGAAAGGTCTCATATAGATGTCACAACAGGAATTCCCTCAAACACCGCCTGGCGGCGATGCCAAGGCGGACGTGCCCGAGTCGCGTCCTGTCCAGTTTCAAGGTCAGCCTAGATCTAACTCGAGACGACGGCCACCGGCGAGGAGGCCGGCCAGATCGAAAGCGCAGGGCGAGCCTAACGAGTCGGTCGAAGGTATAGACGTTATTCCAGAAGCATCCGAGGATGAGCATCCGAAGTCGGTTTCTTTCGAACTTCCACCTCCGCTTAAGGCCTACA
>JAKAPB010000010.1 GCA_021823045.1 Actinomycetes bacterium
CTATTCTTTTAATGCGTTGTGCCCGAGTAGCTCAGTGGTAGAGCAGCTCATTCGTAATGAGCAGGTCAGGGGTTCGAATCCCCTCTCGGGCTCCAGCCTAAGTGGTGAAGTGCGCCGCTGACTCAGGGGGAGCTAGTCCCAAGTGGCAGATCAGAGTAAGTTTCAAGAACAGGCCATGGTGTATGTCGATGCGCTGTATGCCGCCGCGCTCAGGATGACGCGAAGTCACTCCGATGCCGAAGATCTCCTCCAGGAGACTTTCTTAAAGGCCTATAGGGGATATGGATCCTTCCAGGACGGCACAAATTTGAAGGCCTGGCTCTATCGGATCCTAACCAACACCTATATCAACATCTACCGGGCGAAGAAGCGCAGGCCCGAGGAGTCAAATCTGGAAGACGTCGAGGACCTGTATATGTATAGGCGTCTCGGTGGTCTAGAAGCGGCTGCATACGGAAGGTCCGCCGAGGAAGAGGTGCTCGACTCCTTCACTGATCAAGACGTGAAGGATGCGATTGAGGCCCTTCCGGACCAGTTCAGAATCGCAGTTTTACTCTCAGATGTGGAGGGCTTTTCTTACAAGGAGATTTCGGAAATTACCGAAGTTCCGTTAGGAACTGTAATGAGTAGGCTACATCGCGGAAGAAGAGCGCTCCAAAAAGCGTTAGTTGACCTAGGTATGCGACGCAGGTTAGTCACAGGGTCGAGGTAGTGGATCGGCATATGGAGCAGACGGATTTTTCTGGGGTGGACTGTAAAGAGTCAATAGCCCGGCTATATGAGTTTTTAGATAACGAACTCTGTTCGACCGATCGGGCTGCGATCAAAAGGCACATTGAACACTGCTCGCCCTGTTTAGAAGCCTTTGAATTTGAAGCGGAGCTGAAGTCAATGATCAGGTCTCGCCTGAAAAAAGAGGGTGTTCCCCACGAGCTGAAGGAGAAGATCAGAAGGGCTCTGGCTGCGGAGTAGGCCGATTTCTTTCGGATGTGCCCTTCGGATTTTAAACCCGCTTGCCGTCTTGGGCCGGGAATATTTCTGATTAAGCGTGAGTTAGCATTAATATGAACACGAACGGAGACGTGGTCGGAGGTTCGGTGCTAACCGGATCTGGGCGACCATCTAAAGCGTACGCTAAAGATCGGATCTGCAACGAACCAAGTTGCGGTACCAAGCTGTCGATCTATAATCGCGGCAAATACTGTTATCACCATGAACCGCTGAGTATCCCGAGGACTAGGGGTAGGAAGATAGCCTAGGCTCCCTGTAGGCTTAGTCCTAGGGAGGTAAGTTGGCTCAATCAGTCTCTTGGTCCACTGCGTCTGCGGTAGCTAAGCAGATAGCGAAGAGGTTCCCCTCGATAACCAGCTCTGAGTTGGCCGAACTCAAGGACGACTTTGAGGAGCTTGTTCCTCAGGCTGAATCATTGGTGTCGGAGTTAACCGGCTTAACTTCGCCTTTTGCTGCCAAGGCGCTGGTAGTGGAGAGGTCAGGTTGGATAGACGCCAGTCTCAAGAGTTACGAGCGGATCTTGGAATCGGTCAAGGGCGGAATTCTTAACGAGGCTCCGATCGTCGGGATGGAATATGTCGCTGGGGCCCAAGTCGGTGCGCTAATCGGTTACATATCTTCGAGGGTGCTCGGTCAGTACGATTTGATATTTGGTTCCTCGGAGGCCGAAACGGGAGGCTCGATCTATTTTGTCGGGTCTAATCTCGTCGCTTTGGAGAGGAACTTCGGCTTTCCTAAGAAGCAGTTTCGCCTGTGGGTCGCCCTGCATGAGATGACCCATCGCTTCCAATTTGAAGCGATAAGTTGGCTGAAGCCGACATTTTCTGAACTCGTTTCGACGATGCTCGAGGTAAAGAGTCCGACGCCGTCAGAGTTTATCAACGTAGCAATTCGGGTCTTCGACTCGATAAAGGATGGCAAGAATCCGATTCCACCTGGTGGGCTAGCTGAGTTGCTGGCTTCAAAAGAGCAGGCTGATGCGCTTGAGAAGATAACAGTGCTTATGTCAATAGCCGAAGGGCATGGGGATTGGGTAATGAATCGGGCTGCCAAGGAGGAGATTCCAGAGGCCTATCGTTTTCACTCGCTCCTCTCCACCAGGCGCACATCAGCGAGAGGAGTGGCCAAGGTGTTGGGTCAGCTCCTGGGGCTCGAGGCGAAGATGAGGCAGTACGAGGTTGGAGAGAAGTTTATTGAGGCCATCGAGGGCCAAAGGCCGGGGGCGATTAATGACCTTTTCGACGCTAGAGAGAATCTCCCCACTTTGGCCGAGCTAGCAGAACCTACTCTTTGGCTTTCTAGAGTAAAAGGGGTTGGGCTCAAATAACCGCCGTTACCCGGTTGGTTGTGCGGGCGGATAGAAGCTGGTGAGTATGTTCGGTCTTCGCCCATCTGAAGAGCCCCTGTGGTCGGTTCTCAATCGGGGCCTAAGCCGGGCTGGTATAGATATCCTGGAGATCCTTGGCCGTTGCAACTTCCCGCCTAGCAAGGGTGAAGATGGCACTTCGGCGCAGTACTACGACTGCGCAGTATCGGGGGGGCAGGACTCACTGAGCCTGGTAATCCTTGCAAAACTCAAAGGTCTGACCCCGCGTGCCCTCCACGTCGACCACGGAATCAGGGAAGGATCCTCGTCAGAAGGCCCACTTTTGAAGGAGATGCTCCTTCCATTTGGTATTCCGGTCTTCCAGTACAAGATCAAAGTCGAACAGGGCCCTAACCTTGAAGAACGTGCTCGTGAGATGAGGCGCCGAGTCCTTCCAGATGGCGTAGCGACCGGACACACCCTGGATGATCAAGCCGAAACGATGATGATAAACCTTCTCCGTGGTGCTGGACTAAAGGGACTCTCGGGGATGGAACCGTCATATCAAAAGCCCCTCTTAGGACTTCGAAGATCCCAGACCAAGGCGGTCTGTGAAGCGATCGGTATTGAACCGATCATCGATCCTTCCAACCAAGATCCCAGGTTTTTAAGGAATAGGGTTAGGCATGAACTCCTCCCCTTGATGGCCGAGATAGCCAATAGGGACGTCTCGTCCATCATCGTCCGGCAGTCGCAGCTATTTCGTTCAGAAGACGCCTATCTGGCCTCCGCAGCTAAGTCCTTGTCGAGGCTGAGAACCGCCGATTTGAAGTCCCAAGATTTAGTCCTGCTACGCCGCTATGTGCGTATGGAAATCGAGAGGCTATGTAATCTTCGACTTGACCAGGCGACAACGGAGAGGGTGCTGAGCGTGCTTGTCGGGGAGAATCGAAGCGCTAACCTTCCCGGCGGATTTATCTTAAGGCGCCGGCAAAAGAGGTTCGAGATTCTAAATGAGCGGGGAAATCTGGTCTCGAACATCGGGGACTGGGAATAAGTTTAGAGATGCAGCAGGTATATCACCCGTGGGCTCGTCCCATTCGGCGGCTTACTCTGTAAGAGGTAATTTGCGAACTATGGAGGCGGAAAATTGGGCTGGCAGGACGATCCATCGCTTGGCAAGGTCGTGATCGACGAAAAGCAGCTTAATGAGAGAGTGGAACAGCTGGCGGCGCAGATCTCGATTGATTACGCCGGTAAGGCGGTTCTGTTGATTGGAGTCCTAAAGGGCGCAATTATGTTCATTTCCGACCTCGCAAGGGCGATCACCGTCCCAGTAGAGTTCGATTTCATGGCGGTGTCGTCCTATGGGAGTTCGACAAAGACCTCTGGGGTAGTCAGAATCATTAAGGACTTGGACGCTGATCTAAGCGGAAAACACGTCTTGATCGTTGAAGACATAGTCGATTCCGGACTGACGCTGAGTTACCTTATGCGGAATCTTTCTCAAAGGGGGCCTGCGTCGTTGGGCGTCGTAGCATTGCTGGTGAAAGTCGGCATCCAGTATGCCCCGCTAGACCTCAACTACGTTGGTTTCGAAATTCCGCCCGAGTTCGTAGTGGGTTATGGGCTCGACGTCTCAGAACGATACAGGAATCTTCCCTTTATCGCAGAGTACATCGGGTCGGAGGAGTAGGTGTCGACTTCGTCCAATGGTAACTTCGACCGGGTCGAGCTCGAGGCCACTATCAGAAAACTGATAGAACTCATTGGCGAGGATCCGGAGTCCATAGAGCTAAAGGCCACACCTAAGAGGGTGGCGGAGATGTACGAGGAGATCCTTTCCGGAAGGAACGTGGATCCCGCTGATATCCTTGCCGAGACCTACGAAGCCGATCACGATGAGATGGTCATGGTTAGCGGGATCAGATTTAGCTCCATGTGTGAGCATCATCTGCTTCCCTTTTTCGGCGTGGCGCACGTCGCTTACATTCCAAACCTTTCTGGACGAATAGTCGGAATTTCGAAGTTAGCCAAGCTGGTAGAAGCCCTTGCGATGAGGCTCCAGGTCCAAGAGAGGATGACTAAGGAGATAGCGGAGAGCATCGTAGCGCAGTTAAAGCCGCAGGGAGTAATGGTGGTGGTCGAGGCTGAGCACCTCTGCATGGCGATTAGAGGAGTTAAGTCGCCCGGTTCTAAGGTGGTGACTTCGAGCGTAAGGGGAAGGTTTAGGAAGGACCCCTTGACGAGATCTGAGGCACTACAACTCATCGGCAGAGAACGTGGCTGGGGGATGCCATGATCCAAAGGGCAAAGATTATGGGCATCTTGAACGTTACCCCAGACTCTTTTTCCGATGGCGGGAACTACCTGAGGATGGAGACGGCCATTGCTCGAGCTCAAGAGCTTATAAGTGAGGGTGCCGATATCATCGACGTGGGTGGGGAGTCAACACGACCTGGATCCGACGCAATCGACGTTGAAGAGGAGTTGAGGAGGGTGCTGCCGGTCATAAAGGAGATCTCCGCCTTTGCCCTAGTCTCAATCGACACCAAAAAAGCCGAGGTTGCTGCCTTGGCGGTCGAAAATGGAGCGAGGATTATAAATGATGTCTCTGCGAGCCTTGCCGAGACAGCGAGGGATACCGGGGCGCTGTGGATAGCAATGCATATGCAAGGTGAGCCCAAGACCATGCAACTAGAACCGCACTATGAGGACGTGGTTAGTGAGGTTCGAGATTATCTCGCTGCCAAGCTCGATTGGGCAAGGTCGATCGGCGTTAAGGAGACCTGGATAGACCCCGGCCTCGGTTTTGGAAAGACCAAAGAGCACAATATGGCCCTTCTTGGCGCAACTCGAACCTTTGTTGAACTCGGTGTTCCCGTTCTCATTGGGGCGTCTAGGAAGGGATTTTTGACCGAATTTATGGAGCCGGAGCTCCGATTATCCCCCCCTCAAGCAAAAGATAGGGTCTTCGAGAGCGTTCAAGCGGCACTGATGGCAGTGAAAGGCGGAGCAGGGATAGTCAGAGTGCACGATGTCAAGGCGACCAGAGTCGCATTGGATTCCTTCTATGAGGCTAATGATGCCTGATTACTTCGGACATCTTGCTTTCTCATTTAACTACCAAGATGCCTGAGAGCCTGGCGAGCATTCAAATCGAGATCAACAATCTTGAGATGATGGTGCATATCGGTGTCGGCGAACAGGAGAGGTCTGAAGAGCAGCCGATAAGGTTTGACGTCGTACTGACCCTCGAGGGCAGGCTCGAAGAACGTAATGGCCCCTCGGACGAGCTTTCTTCTAGCGTCGACTACGTGGTGGTGTTGGAGATTGTCGATCGCCTGGTCAAGGTGGGACCTAGGAGAAGACTCCTAGAGACACTGGCTAACGACATCGCTCGGAGTTGTTTAGCCCTTCCAAAGGTGGAGCGAGTGGAGGTCGCAGTTACCAAATTGCTCCCGCCGGTCCCATTTGATTTGCAGTCGGTATCGGCGAGGCTAAAGCTCGCAAAGCGGCCAGATGACTAGCCAGAAGATTTACCGATGTCTGGTCGCAATTGGTTCAAATCTTGGCGACAGAGGCGGCTACGTCAAATTGGCGATAGCTGAGTTGGAGGAGATCTCCTCCTCCCTTGTGGTCTCGAATCTTTATGAGACTGATCCAGTTGGCGCGCCAGTCGAGCAGGGGAAGTACTTGAATCTCGTTGCCCTGCTTGGGACTTCGCTCGATCCGGATGCTCTGATCGAGCACCTTCTCGATATCGAAGCAAGAAACCAGAGGGTCAGGGGTGAGATAAATGCTGCTAGAACACTTGATCTCGACATATTGTACGTCTACGGAGTGAGATCGAAGTCCCTAAAGCTGATGCTTCCGCACCCTCGAATGGCCGAGAGGGCATTTGTTATTGCGCCACTGCTGGATGTCGATCCGGTGCTGGCATTCTCCGTCTCTCCCAAACTAGCAGACTCTATCCTCAGGCGGGATAAAGCGATCGGCAGGGAGGTAGCCGAGGGTGTCGTCTTCTTAGGACGCCACTATCTGTAGCATTTCCGAGCACCTAACACGAAAGTTTGGTCCTAATTCTTGGCTAGTTTGTTGCAAATAGGCGCGAGGTGAGGAGTCGATTTGCGGATAGTCAATCAGCTCGATGAGGCGTACCAGTTATTCAAGGCTGCACGAGGGGATAGAAAAGTATGCGGACTTGTGCCTACTATGGGTGCATTGCACGAGGGACACCTTCAACTCGTCGATAGAGCGCGCTCCGAATGCGACTTTTTAGCGGTCTCGATCTTTGTAAATGCAATGCAGTTCAACGACAAGGGCGACCACGAAAGGTACCCAAGGACTGTGCAGATGGACCTTGATCTGCTCGCATTGAAGGGTGTGGATATGGTCATTCTTCCGACGGACCAGGAGATGCACCCCGAGCCTATCCAGTTTAAAGTGGTCCCATCGGGTCTTTCAGATCTGCTAGAAGGAGCGTCTAGGCCGGGCCATTTCGCCGGGGTCGCCACCGTGGTGATGAAGCTTTTTCATGTACTGTCTGAGGGGCGCGCCTACTTCGGAGAAAAAGACTTTCAGCAGTTAGCGATCATCAAAAGGATGGTGGTTGAGTTTCATCTCCCGATAACGGTAGTCGGAGTGGCGATAGTGAGGGAGGAAGATGGCCTAGCGATGTCCTCAAGGAATAGGCTTTTAAGCAAAGAGGAGAGGGCAGCGGCACCAGCGCTTCACAGCTCGATCGAGGTACTTAGGAGTGCTTACGCCTTAGGGGAGCCAAGGGTGCAACGGCTCGTTCAGCTAGCTAAAACTGAACTCGCCAAGGAGCCGCTTTTTAGACTCGACTACCTCTGTGTCGTAAATCCGGCTACCCTAGACCTCTTGGACTTTGCCGAGGACGATTCTAGGGTCCTTGTAGCGGCGAATATCGGCCTGGTTCGATTGATCGACAACTCGGCGGTCGGCGCAATTGATGCCCAAGAGCGATAAAGGGTGGTGACGGTTAGTGCTTTTGACGATCGACGTTGGTAATACACAGACGGTCTTTGGTATCTACTCGAAAGACAGCTTGAAGATCCCTGACGGAATTGATCCCGGAGCTAAAAGAACCGCCCTTCAGGGACTGACTCACCACTTCCGAATCGCGACCCATACCGATCGGACGCCCGATGAACACGCTCTACTGCTGTGGCAGTTGCTTTCAATGAGTGGGATAGACGCCGAGAACTCTTTCAGCGGTGCAGTGATCTCGTCATCTGCGCCTAACGTCACATTTTCACTGAGAAATATGGTAAACAAGTGGCTCAAGCTAGAGCCAGTAGTTGTCGAGCCGGGGATCAAGACTTCAATGCCGATCCTTTACGACAACCCAAAGGAAGTAGGCGCCGATCGAATCGCAGACGCAGTAGCGGCCCTCGACCTATACGGCGGACCTGCCATTGTCGTGGACTTTGGCACGGCCACGACTTTTGATGCTATTAATCAAAAAGGCGAATACTTAGGTGGCTCTATAGCTCCAGGCATTGAAATATCCCTTGATGCGCTATATCGAAATGCCGCTGCGCTCAAGAAGGTTGAGTTAGTGGCTCCGAGGTCGGTCATCGGAAGGAGTACCACCGAGTCGATTCAGTCGGGTGCTCTATGGGGGTTTGCGGGTCAAACCGACGCAATCTGTGGGCTCTTTGAAGAGATATTAGGGAAGTCCCACATTATCGGGACCGGCGGGCTTTGCTCCGTGGTAAGTCCATACACCAAGAAGATCGAACATCAGGAGCCCTGGCTTACGCTGCACGGTTTGAGGATCATCTATGAGAAAAATATATTTACCGGCAAGTTAGAGAAAAAGAGTTAGCAGATGACAGAATCTATGCCCAAGGCCGCCTCTTTGGAGATCCCCTACTCCTTTGCCGGAACGACGAAGTTGGCCGAGGTCAGGGAGAGATTTTCCGATTTAGCCGTTGATGTGAGGTCTGGGGTCACCCTCAGGGTCGCAGGAAGGGCGATGCTCATCAGAAGGCAAGGGCGACTCTGCTTCGTCGAACTGCACGACGAGAGCGCAAAGCTGCAGATTATGGCTTCAGAGAGCGAGACCCGGGATTTTGACGCCTTCTTCTCCCTTTCCTTGGGCGATTGGATTGGCATTGAGGGTGAAGTAATTACTTCAAGGCGTGGTGAGCTCTCGGTAATGGCGTCGAGCTGGGTGCTGCTAGCGGAAAATAGGCGAGGCTTTGGAGACAAGTATCATGGAATTTCCGATCCGGATCTTCGCTATCGCCAACGCTACGCAGATCTTTGGGTCAACGAGAAGTCTCGGGAGAATCTGAAGATCCGATTCAAGACCGTCTCGGAGATCAGGAAGTTCCTTGCCGAGCGGGATTTTATCGAAGTAGAGACGCCGCTATTGCACCCGATCGCTTCGGGAGCTACAGCGAAGCCCTTCGTTACCCACCACAATGCCCTTTCAATGGACCTCTATTTGAGGGTTGCCCCGGAGCTGTACCTCAAGAGGCTGATTGTCGGTGGTTTTGAAAAGGTCTATGAAATAGGTAGAAGCTTCAGGAACGAAGGAATTTCGCCCAGACATAATCCCGAATTTACCATGCTGGAGCTTTACCAGGCGTATGTGGATTTTTCCTCGATCATGGAACTGACCGAAGAGCTGGTGGCTCAGGTGGCAATAGGAACTTTGGGCAGTCCGATCATTACCTATCAGGGAATGACAATTGACCTCACCCCACCTTGGAGGAGGGTGACCATGGAAGAGGCAATCTCTGAGGCGATCGGATTCGAGGTACGTATGGACATGGGGCGCGAGAAGCTAGCGTCGCTGGTGAAGGAGCGAAATGGTAATGTCGCAGATTCCTATGGAGAAGGAAAGCTGTTATTGGAGCTCTTTGAGCTGGTCGCCGAGGAAGGTCTAATACAGCCGACCTTTGTATATGACCATCCGGTCGAAATCTCTCCTCTCGCTAGAGATCACAGGACTAGGCCCAAGTTCGTCGAGAGATTCGAGGCTTTTATCGCTGGCAGGGAACTCGCAAACGCATTTTCGGAACTCGCCGACCCAGACGAGCAAAGGAGACGCTTTGAGGAACAGGTCAAGGCGAAAGAGGCCGGAGACGAAGAGGCTATGGGACTCGACCAGGACTATATACGCGCCCTCGAGTATGGCATGCCCCCTACTGGCGGCCTAGGAATCGGGATAGACCGCCTGGCTATGCTCTTGTGTGACGAAGCGCAAATTCGCGAAGTAGTAGCTTTCCCAGCCCTCCGCCCCGAGCAGGACTAGCTTCGAGCGGCGTCGTCGATGGATCTAAATTCTCCGATGGACCCTAAGAGCCCCTGGCAGAGATCTGCGATCGAGGCCGAATAAGGATCGGCTAGGTCTGAGGCTAGCTCCCTAGACCTTTGGTAGTACCCCTGTGCGATCTCATAGCAACCATCGATAGATTTAGACTTGATGATCAACTTAGTAGCCAATGCCAGGGTCTCTTCTTGTACCTTGTCGTTGAGAATTGCTCTTAGATCTGCGCCAACTTCTGATGATTCTAACGCCAGGATTACTGGTAGGTTGTAGACCCCTTCGATCAGGTCTTGCCCCGGCAGCTTGCCGAGTTCCTGCCGGCTTGCGGCTAGATCTAAAACATCGTCCCTGATCTGAAAGAGCATTCCGAAGTTGTGCCCAATCTCGGTCAAGAGGTCGACTCGACTACGCTCACCTTGCGCCGCTAACGCCCCTATTCTCACCGAGGTCGCCATCAGAGAAGCCGTCTTGCCCGATATGGCGTGGTAGTACTCCTCTTTGGTACGGTCTGGATTGAATCCGGCTTTAACCTCTGCGATCTGCCCCTCACACATCTCGGCGAGGGTGTCGGCCAAAAGCTCGGCGATTTCCGAACCCAATCGGGCTGCTATCCCCGCTGCCCTGGCAAGCAGGAAGTCTCCACTGACGACTGCTATTAGGTTTCCCCAGCGCGCATTGACCGATACCACGCCTCTTCGCTCGTTCGCCTCATCCATGACGTCGTCATGGTAAAGGGAGGCTAGGTGGACGAGTTCAACTGCGGATGCGCCGCGAATCACTCCGATTGTCGCGTCTTTGCCAACTGAGCGAGCAGCCGCAAGTGCGAGTATCGGCCTGATTCTCTTTCCACCGGCTTCGATTAGATGGGTTGCGACTTCTGAGAGGACTAGGTCTGAAGTCTCGACGGAGAGACGAAGTTCCGTCTCTATTTTCACGAGGTCTTCCCCCGGGACCTTAACTATGTTCAAATTTATCGGCTGCACTTCCATAGACACTAGAGCAAAAGCGAGGATTTGTGCTAAATTGCGCCGATGAAACCGTTCTGGAGGAGGAGTGTTCTGGCTTGGGACGGTTTAGCGTTGTCGTAGCGGAGGCCGACTTTGCGAGGCAGTATGCGGCGCCTTTGTGCTCACGAGGGAGTTCTGCTAATAACAGGAATCTCCGGATATTTATCCTCCGTAATGCAGTAGCGCAACAGAAAATGGCGGTTTTATACAAAAAATCGGGCTAGAGCCGTTGGGTAGGACCAGGATGAGGCAGATCTAATTGGTAGGCTTGTAATGCTGCTGTTCGGTTAATCAACCAAAAAGATCGCTTTCGTTGGACTAACCATCAGACTCGATATAGCAATTGCCGGTGGAATCGGTTCAAAATGTACTGTGCATCCCACTATGGCGAACCACCACATCGCAGACCATGGCGAGGTGGTGGTACTTGCCAGCTATGCCTTATGGGTATGTCGATAGGATACCCTCGGAAGCGAAGTGGTTACGGAGTGACTTTGTGGTCAGGTTTTTTCCAAGATTTTAAAATGATCTTGTGATTTGGCCCGTCAAATAGCTAAGTGCAGAGGCTGAGGTGCCGATAAGAGAGGCACGGGACTGTCATCAGTCCCAAGGATTTGGGCCGGGAAGTTTCGGGAGGAATCAGGTGTTTATACCGATAAGAGACCCAAAAGAGGGAGATTCCCGAAATTTGGTCTGATCCCCATTAGAATGTTTAATAGTTGGCTACTCCAAAAAGGGAGGCGGAAGCTTGTTTGAACGCTTCACTGATCGGGCCAGAAGGGTTCTAGTTTTGGCTCAGGAAGAAGCCAAGGGTCTGAACCATAACTTCATTGGCACCGAGCATATCCTGCTTGGACTGATTCACGAGGGCGAAGGCGTAGCGGCCAAGGCTCTCGAGTCCTTGGGTATCTCGCTCGAAGCAGTGAGGGAAAAGGTTGAGGAGACTACTGGTCCACCCAGCGGTACTACCACTGGGTCCCCTCCGTTTACCCCTAGGGCAAAGAGGGTTCTTGAACTGTCACTGCGAGAGGCACTTCAGCTCGGTCATAACTATATAGGTACCGAGCACATGTTGCTAGGACTAGTCCGCGAGGGCGAAGGAGTGGCGGCGGGAGTCCTCATTAGCCTTGGAGCGGATCTTTCCAGGGTTCGCCAGCAGGTGATCCAGATTCTTTCGAGTTCGCAAGGTCGGGAGACCGCTAATGCTGGGGTTGGACAGTCCTCTGGACCCGAGCAACAAGCCGGGGGCTCACCGGTGTTGGATCAGTTCGGACGGAACCTTACCCAGACGGCGAGGGAGAAAAAGCTAGACCCGGTTGTTGGACGGGAGCGAGAGATCGAAAGGGTTATGCAGGTCCTCTCGAGGAGGACTAAGAATAACCCGGTCCTAATCGGCGAGCCAGGGGTCGGCAAGACCGCCATCGTCGAGGGGCTCGCCCAGAAGATCGTCGCTAACGACGTCCCAGATACCCTTCGTGGGAAACAGCTTTACACCTTGGATCTCGGCGCTTTGGTGGCTGGGAGCAGATACCGAGGGGACTTCGAGGAGCGCCTGAAAAAGGTGCTCAAAGAGGTGCGCACAAGGGGCGACATTATACTTTTCATCGATGAGCTGCACACTCTGGTGGGAGCGGGTGCCGCAGAGGGTGCAATAGACGCCGCCTCGATCCTCAAGCCAATGCTGGCAAGGGGAGAGCTGCAGACCATCGGTGCGACGACCCTAGACGAATATCGCAAGCACCTCGAAAAGGATGCAGCTTTGGAGCGGAGATTTCAACCGATAAAGGTTGAGCCTCCATCTTTGGAGCACACGATCGAGATACTCAAGGGCCTTAGGGATCGCTATGAGACCCACCACGGTGTGACGATTACCGATCAGGCGCTGGTCGCTGCAGCGAACCTCGCTGATCGTTATATCTCGGACCGCCAACTCCCCGATAAGGCCATCGACCTAATCGATGAGGCGGGTTCGAGGTTGCGAATTAGACGAATGACTTCACCACCTGAACTGAACGGGATAGATCAAGAGCTCGCCAAGATCAGGAAGGAGAAGGACGCTGCGATCGAAAGGCAGAACTTCGATGAAGCCAAACGACTGGTGGCAAAGGAGAAAGACAAGCTCGACCAGAAGAGTGCACTAGAGAGTACCTGGAAGGCACAGGGCAAGGAGCTCTTCGACATTGTCGACGAAGAAGTCATCGCTGAGGTGCTCGCCAACTGGACCGGTATACCGGTCTACAAGCTGACCGAAGAGGAGACGTCCAAGCTCTTGAGGATGGAGGATGAACTCCATCAGCGGGTTATCGGTCAAGAAGAGGCGATCGCTGGACTTTCCCGGGCTATAAGAAGGACTAGGGCAGGTTTGAAGGATCCAAAGAGGCCTTCGGGTTCCTTTATCTTCCTTGGCCCAACCGGTGTCGGAAAGACCGAGCTGGCAAAGACGCTCGCGGCTTTTCTTTTCGGTGACGAGTCTGCGCTTATTCAACTCGACATGAGCGAGTACATGGAGAAGCATACGGTCTCTAGGCTCGTCGGTTCACCGCCGGGTTACGTAGGCTACGATGAGGGTGGTCAGTTGACCGAGGCGGTAAGGCGCAAGCCCTTCTCGGTGGTGCTCTTTGACGAGATCGAAAAGGCCCATCCCGATATCTTCAACACTTTGTTGCAGATTCTGGAGGATGGACGCCTCACCGATGCCCAAGGCAGATCGGTCGACTTCAAGAACACGGTGCTGATCATGACTTCAAACCTTGGTACAGCCGATCTCAGGAAGGCATCGGTCGGATTTGCAAAGACGACCGAGGCGGTGACCTACGAACGGATGAAACTCAAGGTTTCTGAGGCGCTCAAG
>JAKAPB010000458.1 GCA_021823045.1 Actinomycetes bacterium
TTGGCGGTGATCGGATTTGCGGTGATCTTGATCACCGGCTCGATCGGGTTACCAATGACGTTGCCCTGTCCCGTCGGGAAGAGGTGTATTACCGCCCCCGCTGCGGCCATTAAGGTGATGCATTCGGCGGCGGCCGAAGAGGTGTCCATGAAGTTAAGACCCTTTATCGTCGGTGCGACCGCCGGCTCTAAGGCATCGACGACCGGCATCGACCCAGTCTTTGCGATATTGCCCATCGCCTTCTCTTCGATCGTCGAAAGACCGCCGCGGATGTTCCCCTGGGTCGGCTGAGAACCCATGAGATCCACCCCGGCGGCCTCGACGGTCTTGAGGTAGTCATCGAAGAAGCCCATAAACTTCTTCTTCACCTCGTCATCAACACAGCGATTAGCGATTAAGTGTTCACCGCCGGTTAGCTCGGTCGTCTCTCCAAATAGGACAGTACCACCGGCTAGCACCGTCCGATCGACAGCTTGAGCGGTTGTTGGACACGAGCCGAGACCACTGGTCGTATCGGACTCCCCGCACTTGATCGACATCATAACTTCAAAACGCTCGACGACGCTTCGTTGAATCTCACTCGCATCCTGGAGGAGCTTTGCGGCGATCCTTGCACCTTCTGCAATAGTATTCAGGTCGCCATTTCGCTCGATCGAGAGCCTCGCTACTGGCTTTTTCGCCGCCGCTATCCCGTCTGCGACCTTGTCGGTCCAGGTCGGTTCTATTCCGACGACTACAGCTGCTGCTACGTTTGGATTGGTTCCGGTGCCGATTAGGGTCCGGAAGGTCAACTGAAGGTCTTCGCCAAACTGCAGACGTCCATAAGAGTGGGGAAGTGCGATAGTCCCTGGAACCAACGCCGCAATACCTTCGACCGCAGCGTTAGACAGGTCGTCCACCGCAAGAATTATCACATGGTTACGAATGCCGACCGTCCCGTTCGCACGACGGTATCCCGTTAGGACTTTACTTGCCATCTGTTACTCCTGATGTTGTGTACGTGTACTAGCGAGCCCGCATTGATCGGTGTAATCGAATGGCCTACTATTTCGCCATATTCGACGATGTCGGAACCTTCGGCAATGTCCAGCAGGGCCACCTTGTGGCCGAGGGGAATCGCCTCCTTCACCTTTATGGTCAGAGTTTCGTCTGAGTTGAGGAAGGCGAGGCGACCGGGTCCGGTCTCCACGTCCCTCACAGCAACTGCGACCGAATCATCCTTGCGGTGGGCAAGGAAGGCAAGCTCGTCGCTCATTTGTCACCTCGGTATCGATAGTTAGTAAAGGTATGACCTCTGTCCAGACAGGTTAGCCGTGCTCCATACCACTGTCAATTCCTTATGGCGAATTTTCAAAGACGAGAGACCGAAGGGTCTTGGAAATCTCCGTTTGGTTTGCTCTTAACCCTTGGCCTGAGAGCGGATTCGGGTAAGGGCTGCTTCCCTCGCACCGATGATGTGGGACGCGCTTGCGACCCTCGCCGCCTCGGGATCTCTGGCCTTTATCGCTTCAAAGATCGTCCTGTGATCCATTTTGGACCTCTCGAGTCGCCCCTCGACGCTAAGGGTCGTCTGCATCCCCTCTGCCATCATCTCCTGCAAGATCCCGACGGTCTGCAGCAAAAACCGATTACCCGCCATGCGCACGATCAACAGGTGAAACTCGGCGTCAACGGCGCCTAGTCGCTCAAAATCGATCGGTTCGATCCGGGCTTCTTCTTCGGCTTCGAGCGCCCTAAGAAGCTCCTCGATCTCTTCATCTTTTGCGCTGCTCGCAGCCCATCCCGCAGCCGCTACTTCGAGGACGTTTCGCATCGCATAGAGTTCAACCATCGAGACCTCGAGGTTAGCCAGACGCGACCTAAGCACCTCGTCGGCAGTAGAGTTGATGAAGACTCCTTGGCCGTGGCGCACTACCACTCGATCCCTCGCCTCAAGGGTCTTGACCGCTTCTCTAAGTGCTGGTCTTGACACCCCAAGCATCTTCGCTAGATCCCGCTCTGAGGGAAGTCTCGCTCCGTGTTCTAGGTGGCTCTGCTCGATTATCTCTTCGATCCGCGCCACGATCTTGTCGGTCAAGTTCCCACCTTCCCTGACCGGCATCCATATCGCTTCCACATCGACCTCGCTGACTTGTCTTCAATCGATCCTAGATATCAAAATGGCTAGATCGCTAATTACTTGGTTGAAACCGCTTGGTTGCCATGATATCATCTTGACTTAGAAGTGGTCAGAATTCTGATCTGCTTTGTGATCTAGAGTGCGAGCTTCTCTCCACTCGGCTTCACGGGCAAACGCTAGGGGGTAGATGTCTACGGTCAGCCTTGAACGCCTAACAAAGGTATACGCCAATGGGCAGCCGGTTGTCAATGGGTTGGACCTAACTATCGGCGAAGGCGAATTCGTAGTCTTAGTCGGTCCGTCGGGTTGTGGCAAGACCACTACGCTACGGATGGTCGCTGGCTTGGAAGAGATATCCGACGGGACCCTAAAGATCGGAGAGAAGGTAGTAAACGATGTCCCGACCAGGGAGAGGGACATCGCTATGGTCTTTCAAAACTACGCTTTATACCCCCATATGACGGTCGCCGACAACATAGGTTTCGCCCTAAAACTAAGGAAAGTGCCCAAAGAGGAGATCCGCTCCAAGGTCTTAGCCGCAGCCGGGATACTGGGGCTAACCGACCAGCTTGATCGTAAGCCCGGCCAGCTCTCCGGCGGTCAACGCCAGCGGGTTGCTATGGGAAGGGCTATAGTTAGGGATCCTGCAGTATTTCTAATGGACGAACCCCTGTCCAACCTCGATGCCAACCTTAGGGTCAAGATGCGTGC
>JAKAPB010000459.1 GCA_021823045.1 Actinomycetes bacterium
TAGATAGGTCGCCATAGAACTTCTGGAATCTCAAGATTGAGCACAGTCGCTATATCGACCGAGTGTACCGCTAGTTCGAAGGTCCGAGTAGGAAGGTAGTCATCAAGTCGCATCTTTCCCACGGGTGTCGTTACAAAGGCCTCGTTAGCTGCGTCAAGAATTGCTGCCCTTCCTCTGTCGGCCAACTCGCTAATTGCCCCTTTCGGATCAATCCCTAGGGCCAAGCCAGCGGCCATGCCTCGATCTAACACCGCTCGTTGATCGGAAAGACCTGCTTTAGCAGCTCGAAAGTAATCACTGGGACTCGCGAGCAAGGGAAGAACGCCGGAGTCGGGTTGCAATAGGTAGGCCTCCACCGTCGACATGGCTCGACCGGTATGCCCGAGAAGTGATCGCAGGTCCCAATCTCCAAGCGCTGGCACTCCCCATTTGGTGTCATCTATTTGGCCAACCAGCTCGAGGCACCCCTGTAGCGCTTCCTGAAATAATCGACGCTCGTTCGATAATCCATCCTCAAGTGCCACCTCGTACACCTCCCTTTGCGGCTATCTCCTCCACCAAATGGATAGGGCCTAGGCCCACCAGCTACACTCGCCCAATGGCAAATCTAACCTATAATGGGCCGCCAGGCCAGGAGACTTATAGTTCTACCGCGCTTAGGTAGCTAACTCTCCGCAGTCCTTCTCCTGTTTCGAGCCCTAGAACCTCTATCCCCCATTCAGCTTCCCCCATTCAGCTTCCCCCACTCAGCTTCCTCCACCCAATACCTTTGACACCTGGAGGACGGAAGCAGTTCCGATTGGCCCATGATCGACGACAATTCCCCCACTTGGGGGGCCAGTATTGGTAACACCAGATGGAGGCAATAGCGAGATCGAGATCTGCCTCGAAACCGCTATAGAGCATCCTTTCGGATCAAATGGCACACTCTCTTCCACACTCAAGGTGAACTTTCCAGTTTTCAAGTTGCCCGATGCAGACTCGGAAAAGACCTGTCCGCAGCTTGAAGTGCTAAGGCCAGCCTGAACGACGCCGGCACCATCAATGCTCTTTAGAATCCAAGGTACCGACTCCACCTCACGAGCGGGCCTTATTATTGGCCCAGAAATAGCTCCACCGCAAGGGAGTTGACCTCGGCTATCGTAGGCGAAGGCGCCCAATCCCCCGCGGCCATAAATCACCACAGCGGAGTAAATCGGCTTAGCTGCAGCTTTGAGAGCATTTGATTCCTTTGAGGTCCTCATCGCAGGGCAGCTAGTAATCTCACCCCAGGCTATTCCGACCCAGGCGGGACGGTGGTCCACTTTTAAACCACCAAGGGCATGCTTCGAACCGGATAGCGAAACCAGGCCGAAACCCAAGATGGCATTTAGGTGGGCATCCTCCTCGGAGGTGGACGACCTAAATAACTTAGCGGCTTGACTCCAGGTCAGTCCTAGATGCTCCCTGGCACTTCCAGAAGCCATAGGAGAGATAGACAATCCGCCGAGTCGAACACCTTTTACAAAAACTCCGCTTGCAACATCATCTCCTGAGGGGGAAGTCACGTATCTGTCCGGAGTTACCAAAGGTGCATTGGCTGGGCTATCCTGTGATGTTGGTCCACACGCCGCAACTAGCAACGCAAAACAAGTAATCGACAGTGGGCTGGATCGCAAAAATCGACCGATTAACTTCCGCGTTTTGGGGGAAATCGGCCGACTCAAATTAGGGGCCGGCCGATTCCGATAATGGAGCAAAACTCCCGCCGTCGTAGAAATCCCGGGCCAGACATTTCGATGAACCTCTTTTGGGATATTCGGTCAACCGTCGTCGACTGAAACCGAAACTGATCAATGAGTCGACAAATGCCAACCGACTTATCGTGCCAAGTGAAACAATTTCGACTCTATTACAAACCTACCCCTCGACATCCCTGCCCAGGTAATCATGGCCTCGATTTTGAAATCTACCAAAGTGTGATCGCTCCGTCCAATTCGGACACTCGTGGGGGCTTGGCTATGGCGAGCGCAAGTGCCCGGCGAAAATGCCCAGCGCTAAGCTCGTGGCACCACCCTCAGCAAAATGGACAATTGATCAATTGATCTGACTTTAACTTACGGAGTCTCATCTAATGCTCAGAGATAGATTCCAATGACTCGACGGAGGATAACCTTTAGAGCAGTGGAGCGGATGGCGTCCGAGCAGATGCAGACTCGGCAACTCTCACCGGGTCGGCCTCGGTCACCTGCTTAGATGTGGGTCGGAAATCACATCCAGGCACAATTTGGAGCCGAATGATTAAGGCGCTTTATTCTTGACCTAAAAACTACAACATCCATGTCTAGCTGATACATTACTACCAGCTACCCGAGATCAAATGAGACGATTCAAGGTCGTCCCAACAACAGTATGTTGGCACAATTACCACCCAACTATCAAAACCTCGACCTTACCCTAGGCTCGCAGATCCAAGGACCCCTTGCAAGCAATACCAATGTGTGGTATGCTACGAAAGGAAGCACCGCCCTAACAAACCGTCCTCGACGGCCTAAGCGTAGGAGCTTCAGAAAGAGCTTACGATGGTATCAAGCTCGAGACTAATTACATTTCTCTCCTCCCTTCAAATTCCCCGGATTGATCCAAGCCGAATCAAAGTTCGCCTTCACCTTCCAGACTGGCTCGATCCACTCAGCGGGACTACTAAGCCCGTCTTGATTCCCGTCCCCGTTTACGCCTCTCAAAAAAGCACCACCAGATAATGCAGAGGCACCCATTTCTCAATATTTCTGTCATCGGTAAGTCGGTTAGGCTCTTTGCTCCTATCATCCTGGGTTCGTCCATGGTA
>JAKAPB010000460.1 GCA_021823045.1 Actinomycetes bacterium
CTCTGGCCAGTCGTTGGACTTCGGTTCAACAACTGGTGAAACTACCGTCGTCGAAGCAGTAAGTGAACGTCAGACGAACGATAGCAAGTTTGTATAAGTTTCATGGAACGGTACTACTGAACCCGGCTACAAACCACAAAAGTAAAGAACAAAGTGCTACTGCGACATCTTCGATCCCAGTGACTTTTTTCAGTTGTCCCCGCTACTATGTAGCGTCTTGCTCTGGTCTACCTGTCAGCCTTCAGCTTCTTCGTTCGCTCGCCATTCGCCGAAACCGCCTCACTCCATGATCAGGATGAACAGGACTTTAGTTTGGCTCTGTATAAAAACGAATGCCCCTGACTCCAATCGCCTAACAACCGCTCGGGGGCCGGAACTCTCCTTCACCGCCGTTTCAATTCACTTTTAGGTACGTCAAGACCAACCCGATATTGAGGCATCTTACGATCCACCGATCGAATTCGTCACCCAAAAGGTTAATCCGAAGTCACTTCGGCTGATCATGGAGAACAACCGCAAAAAGCCTTCAAGCCTGCACAGTTTATGGTGCCCGCTACAATATGACTCGTCCTGCGAACCCTTGGTGGATTTGAGGTTTGGTAGCTCCACCACTGCGTATTCGATAACCCCTGGCCACTTTATTGAATTGGCCTTAGCCTCGATCTCGCCGCATGGCGACTCGAGCTTTTCGAGATTAGACAATCAAAGGGCAAGCTCGTCTCCACAAACAAGTAGCCCGGCCATACATCTCACCGACAAAGCCACAACAAGGGCCGTGCCGCCACAAAGCAATATCTCATTACCGTGGACATTAAATCTAGCTAGCACCCGATAGCCTCTAGAGCGAACTCCCGACAAAGAGCCACTAGACCGGATCATCGATCCCGGCGAGGATCAATTCCAGGTCCCTTGGGAGACTTGCTTCGAATTTCATCGAAACGCCGGTCACCGGATGGTGAAACTCAAGTCGACATGAGTGCAGAAATGGTCTATTAAGGTTTCCCATCGCCTTACCTTTGTAAGAGGAATCACCGATTACTGGGTGCCCAACTGCAGAAAGATGCACCCTGATCTGATGGGTCCTGCCGGTCTGCAGATTCAGCCTCAAAAGGGTCAAGGCTATCGGCTCATCGAAGCGTCTTTCGACTTTATAGTGGGTAACCGCTGAGCGTCCCGACCTCGACACCGCCATTTTGAGCGGCTCCCTGACAGAGCGGGCGATCGGGGCATCGATTATCCCTTCGTCGAACTCCACGCGCCCCGATACGAGAGCAAGATAGGTCCTCTGGACTTCATGCTCTCTTATCATTTTCGACAGCATCTCAAAGCCGCGTATCGATAGGCCAAAGAGCATCAGGCCACTCGTTCCTTTATCCAATCGATGAACGACGCCAAAGCGCCCAGGTATTCCGACCCCTTCTATGCGTGGAAACGTGGAGAGTAAACTCTGTGCCATGGTCCCAGATGAGTTGTTAGACCCAGGGTGCACTATTTGGCCCACCCTCTTATTGATGACGGCGATATCCTCATCGAAATAGACGAAATCTACCTTTGTCGACCGAAATTCACCCTCTGGAACGCTTGATACATCGTCTGGCAGTTCCGCACTTAGGGTCTGACCCGCCTCCACTTTGGTAGAAGGCTTATCGACGGCCAGCCCATCGAGAAATACCGCACCATCGACTACCAATCTGGTCACGGCGGCTCTTGGAAGCCCTAGAAGCATCGACAAACAACGATCAACTCTAACGCCCTCTAAGGAATTAGGGACAACAAAACTCGGAGAACTACACACTGGATTTGCCCCTATGGTTTATGTCGGAGCCCAAATGCAATCACGGCCACGCCGAGTACAACTGCAGCGTCGGCGATGTTGAAAGTGGGCCAGAATCTTAAATAGATGAAGTCGATGACTCCACCACCATTATTCCTAAATATGCGGTCGACGAAGTTGCCCAGTGCACCGCCAGCCAACAGCGCTATACCGACCAACATCGTCGTCTTTGCGACTTTGAAGGTGGCATAAGCGAGCACGGCGAGGGCAAATAGAACGAACAGCGCAATTATGTAAGGATGCCCCCGACCCAGCGAGAAGGCGAAGCCGGTGTTGTATTCGAGCTTTAGCTTCAGTGGCCCAAAAAGCGAAATACTATGGGATGCCAAGTGCGACTGTGCCCAACTCTTTGAAAGTTGATCCAGAACAACCACAAGCAACGTAATCGAACCGACAAGGGCCCAACGCTTTAGTCCAAAAAGGCTGCCTGGTGGTGCGACCCCGGCCGACTGTGTTCTATTGACGCGACTCATGTAACACCTCTTTCGATGATCTTGGTCTGACGGTAGTTCGGCTCTGCGCCCGCCTCATCGCCTCCGGCTGTTGTCGGCGAGCGGGTCTTGGAGAGAATCCTCCGGTCATAGGTCATCTAGCGATCCGAGCCTGGATCTGTACCGCTATCGCCGGCTGGGTATCCATTGTGCCGCTGGCCCCAACTAGCACAGTACCAACTTCAGTCTCTGGAACGTCGCTGAGAATCTCTGCTAAATCGGCATCTCGGTCCAGCAGTTCACTAGCATTGTTTTCAACGAGCGGCTCCGCTGGCAATGTTGGGGTCAGCCGCCGACAGCGACGGCCACGGAGGATCCGGCTCGAGGCAAACCACCGGCCCATAGCCACGCCCAACGTCCTGGTCTCAGAAGTCTCGCATCTCACCGTGGGCCGAGACAACCCAAGGTAGACATCCGACACGGAGTGGAGGGATACTCGCCTTCTCATAGAGCGTTTCATCCCCGTTATATTGAGGTCTTCGGTCACGACCTCGTTATG
>JAKAPB010000461.1 GCA_021823045.1 Actinomycetes bacterium
AGGGCTAGTTTTGTCGCTGGCCCACTCGCGGGCTATATAACAATATTATGACTAACAGGTCTACTACCTACCACCATCAACCCGGCCAGCGGTCTTGCGAGTTTGTACGGTTCGTGCCCTTTAGGACAACGAAGTGTGGAAGTTAGTTAGGCATCTCTTGATGTGCCAGAACCCAGTTACTGGCCATTTCCTGTTGGGCCAAGGCTAGGGAGTATCCGCGATCGCATACTGCATAGTTGGACTGGGATTCCACGCCGTCCTTGGCGTTTTGTCCGTAATGGCTGTAGGAATTGAAGGTCGAGGGCGCTCCTTGGTTCGGCTCGGGCCACAGGTTGGCTAGATTCGAGGACCCTCCCAGCTCCAAGGGGATGAGATGGTCGAATTCATAGTTCGAGGCACTCCCGGATGCTCCGTAGGCTTGCATGAGGAGAAATTTCTCCGGCTCAGTCAGTGACTCTGGTGGACGCACCGACGCACTATAGCCACGCTCGCAGATCGTGGTGCTTTGATTGGCACTCGTCACCAGTGGCGTGATCGAGCCCGGAGTGCAGCTCGGATCGGGCAAGACCCAGGTGCCGAAATAACGGTAATGACAGCTGCCGGGAGCGGGTGCCTGGCCCTCTAATCCCTGTGAAGTCCAGCCATTTCCGACCGCTAAGACTATGGGTTGCGTCGTTGGATATCCAGTCGTGCTGGTGGTGCTTGTTGGTGTGGTGACAACTGTCATCGGGGCCGTTGTCGAGACCGAAGCGCCGCCACTGGTTGGCGTAGTACTGGGGGCCGTGCTCGAGCTGGGGGCCGTGCTCGAGTGTGTGGTGGGAGCTGAACTTGGGCCAGCGTCGCACCCGGTCAAAATGGCGACCAATGTTCCCATTGCTAATCCGCCCGTCGCCAACCTCTGCAAAAACATGGATACGACCTTCCTCTGCCTGGCGTTAATTCAGCCATGGTAACCCCGGCAAGTTTGATCTGCTACCGGGCGGTGTCTAGAACGAGTTTCTAATGGGCAGCAATTAGTGCCAGGTGAAAGGTTTTGCACCACGTGTTCCACATAGACTTGGCCGCGTGACCGCAAATGTTATCGAAGTGGAGAACCTTTCGAAGAGCTATAAGGGCAGGCAAGTGCTAGCTAGCCTGAGTTTCCAAGTGGAGAAAAACTCGTGTGTTGCCGTGCTTGGCCCTAATGGCGCAGGCAAGACCACCACTGTGGAGATTCTTGAGGGATATAGGATTCCCGATTCAGGAAGAATTACAGTGCTTGGCGAGGCACCTAATAATTTTGCTTCGGCCTGGCGTGCCCGCCTTGGTATTGTGCTGCAGAGTACCGGTGATCTAGGGGAGCTACGAGTCAAGGAGGCGATTGATTTCTTCTCCTCCCTTTACCCAAACCCTCGGCCTACGGAAGAGGTAATAGAGCTGGTTGGTCTGACAGAACAGCGCAAGCTTCCCGTACGGGTGCTCTCCGGCGGACAGAGGCGGAGGGTCGATGTTGCCCTCGGCATCGTGGGTCGGCCGGAGCTGCTTTTCCTCGATGAGCCGACGACTGGATTTGATCCCGAAGCCAGAAGGCAGTTTTGGGACCTGATCTCGAGTCTCAAGCAACTCGGTACGACAATTGTGCTTACTACTCACTACCTTGAGGAGGCAGAAGCACTCGCTGACAAGATAGTAGTTATAAACAAGGGAAGGGTTATCACCGAAGGTCCACCAGATGAACTTGGACGTGGACCAGATGAGCACTGCCTTGTGAGGTGGAGAAACGATGCTGGGCAAAAAGTCGAAATTCGTACTTCTTCCCCGACGTCCTTGGTTGCCTCCGCCTACAAAGAGAGCGGTAGCGAACTAGTCGGTCTTGAAGTTTACCGTCCGAGCCTGGAGGACCGATACCTCAAGTTGATCTCGGAGGAGCGTCGATGAAATCGGTTATAAAGGTGGGTTTCACAAGGGGTTTGTTGGAGATCAAGGAGTTTTTCCGCGAGAAGGACGCAGTGATTTTCACCGGAGCTCTCCCAGCGGTTATGTTGATCTTATTTGCAGCGATATTCCATTTCAACGCACCAGGGACTAACGTCCCAGCTGCGCAGATCTACACCACGGGACTCATGGCCGGCGGAGTCGCCTCGACGTCTTTCGTCTCGATGGCCGTTGCTATTGCCGTGGAGCGTGATACCGGCGGACTTAAGCGACTGGCTGGGACTCCGATGCCCCGCTCAGCATACTTTATCGGCAAGGTAGTTCGAGTGGTTGTCGTGAGCGTGATCGAGATCGCTCTGCTTCTTCTAATTGGCGTGCTTTTCTACCACGTCAAACTCCCGCGGACGGCCGCATTGTGGTGGACCTTGATCTGGGTGACCCTCCTTGGAAGCGCAGTAATGGGAGTGTTGGGAGTGGCGATTTCGAGCCTACCCAGGAGTTCCAGATCGGCACCGGCCGTTGTGAATCTCCCGTTTATCGTTCTTGAATTTCTCTCCGGCATCTTCATACCGTTCTTCATGCTCTCCAAAGGGATCCAGCACTTCGCTCTCCTTTTGCCCCTGGCACAGTTGGCCGAAGGGTATCGGAGCGCCCTGCTTCCAGCGACATTTGCCCACTTGGAGGTTGGCGGGCACTGGAATCATCTCGCTGTGCTCGAAAACCTACTTGCTTGGCTGGTAATCGGGTTTGCGGCGAGTTTGTTCTCCTTTAGCTGGGGTACTGAGCATTCCCGAGGTAAGTTTCCGAGGCTTAGGAGTCACGAAAGAATTAGCCAAGTGAACTAAAGCACAAAGGAGCAACGAACAGCTAATGTTTTCTTGTCCAACATGTACTTTACTTAACTGTAATG
>JAKAPB010000462.1 GCA_021823045.1 Actinomycetes bacterium
AAGCCTGTTCTTTCAGGCATGCTCGATGTCCGTTCATCTTCAAAAGCCGCTTTAGCACCCCAGCAAGTTCATACCCTATAAGTCACCTATAAGTCACCTATAAGTCACCTATAAGTCACCAATAAGTCAAGGGTCGAAGCTTAGGATTAGGTCGAGCCATCGTCTCTAGTGTTTAGCGTGCCACTCCAGAAAAACTAGGCATTTCTAGGCATAATTTGCCTTCGCTCTCCAGCCACTACGTCTCCCATGAGCACACAGCGGGCTAATGGCTTTGCGAGTCGGTGGCGTCAGAAGCATTGCACCTTCCACTCCGCCGATTCCATTTACTCCCAGCCTTCCGCCTATAGAATCTTCGCATCGACTTAAAATTCAGACGGGGGGCTTTATTTGGATCTCAACGCGGACCTCGGAGAAGGTTTTGGGCCTTATCGCATATCGGACGATGACGCGATACTCCCCTACATAACCTCCGCAAATGTAGCCTGTGGCTTCCACGCTGGAGACCCACAGATTATGTCGAACACCGTCAAGAAGCTCCAGGCGCTCGGGATTCGGATCGGAGCGCAAATCGGGTATCGGGACCTATTCGGTTTTGGCCGGAGAAGACAGGATATTTCCCCCGGCGATCTCGGCGATGATCTTAGCTATCAGCTAGGAGCCCTCTACGCCATCTCGATTAAGCACGATGCGACAATTAGCTATGTAAAACCCCACGGAGCCCTATACAACAGGTGTTTCAGTGACCATGAGCAGTCAATAGCCGTCATCAATGCCGTCTATAGTTTCGATCGGAGCCTTTATATTCTCGCACAACCAGGTAGTGCCCTAGCCTTCGAAGCAAGTCGAAGGGGCATCAGAACCCTATATGAAGGTTTCTGTGACAGAAGATACTTGAGCAATGGCACGCTCGCTCCGAGATCCGAGGAGGATTCGGTCATCAAAGACCCAACTCTGGCGGCCGACCAGGCACAAGCCCTCGCACAAGGTTCCGACCTACCCCACCCTTCCACATGGAAACCAGCCGCTCCGATAGATTCACTCTGCGTGCACAGCGATACTGCGGGCGCACCTCAAATTTTGGCTGCGGTAAAGGAACGCCTGGGTTCCATTGGAATTACGGTCAAGGCACCATGAGTCCAAATGAATATAAACTCAATCGGCCCAAATGCATTTATAGTCGACTTTGACACCTCAGACCTGGTCATCGCCAGTTTTAAGCACCTCAAAATGGGTATCCCCCACCTCTTCGAAGAGGTCATCCTCGGCGCCGATACCATCGTGATCAAGGCGGCTGAACGAGTTGCGATAACCAGTAGTGGCATTGCCGAAATGCTAAACGACGTCGTAGTTATAGCAGGGAGTCGGGACCAAAAGGAGATTGAAATCCCCACCATTTACGACGGCCAAGACCTGAATGACGTCGCCACTCTAACAGGATTGGCGGTGCGGGAGGTGATCGACTTGCACCGTGCAGCTCCATACACGGTGTCATTCCTCGGCTTTGCTCCCGGTTTTGCCTACCTGGTGGGCCTCCATCCCTCACTTGAGTTGCCTAGACTCAACTCCCCTAGGGGGTTAGTCCCAAAGGGTTCGGTTGCTATTGCCGAAGGCTACAGCGCCGTCTATCCGAACCCTTCACCGGGAGGGTGGAGGTTGATCGGTAGGACGGAACTAAATCTTTGGGACCCATCGGCGCCAGAACCAGCACTTCTTCAGCCCGGCGACTCGGTGCGGTTTGTGGAGAGAAGGATCAAGTGAACCTGGTCGCGAAGAGCCACTTAGGCAACTACCTCGAAATTGTCACCGCTCCGCCCCAGCTACTCGTCGAAGACCTTGGACGCCGGGGGTACAGTTGGATGGGCGTCACACCATCGGGAGCGTGCGATCAAGCGAGCTTTAGGCTCGCCAATCGGCTAGCGGGAAACCCACATCACATCCCAGCCCTCGAAATTCTCTATGGACCTTGCCAGATTGTGTTTCACTGCAGCGCCATAATCGCGGTCACCGGCGCAATACAACGTCTGACCATTGCCGATAGGCCCTGCTCTTTCAACTACCCCCACCTCGTCAGACGAGGTGAAACTGTCTCCCTCGAGCCTCCTCAATTCGGGCTGCGGAGTTACCTGGCGATCAAAGGCGGCTTGTATGTTGAACCATATCTCGGTTCGTCGTCGTCGGATACCCTATCTGGGCTAGGACCGGCACCGTTGTCAGAAGGAGACCGAGTCGCAATCCAAGAGACTGACTTAGCTGCTGAAATCCCCTTTGAACTAGCGGCTACGAATGAAATAAGCGACCACTTCGAACTCACCGGTTGGTGGGGTCCTAGGAGCCGGCAACTCACGCGGAGATCTATCTCTAAATTGGCAGATAAGGAGCTAATTGCCTCCAAAGATGCGAGCCGAATAGGCATCCGCCTATTAGGGGCCGAATTGAGCCCCGAACCAAAGCTCCACGTTGAACCGGAGGGAATACTGCGCGGCTTTATCCAAGCGCCCCCATCGGGAGAGTTGGTCTTATTTCTAGCGGATCACCCTACTACCGGTGGATACCCAGTCGTTGGAGCTTTAGACCCACGCTCGACTGACCTAGCAGCCCAGATACGGCCAGGCGACAGCGTATCGCTCAAGCTAAGCGATAGCTAACGATCAACAAGGGCAACGGTTCTGGCTTGTGAATTGCGGTCGTTTTGCTCGCCGATTAGTAGAAAAAATCTATCGCTATCTGCGATCCTCCTTATTTATCTCTCGGCAAAGTGTAATACCTTAGTAAATTGGTAGTCTTTATCTATCCCTAAATCCAGGGATTAGT
>JAKAPB010000463.1 GCA_021823045.1 Actinomycetes bacterium
GAGATATTCTCTTTCCCAATCAAATACGGAAGCGCGACGCAGGATGTCTCCGGCTTCGGTGCCTCCTCCGGACTGAAGTATGTCACGGCATTTCCCCAGTCAGAGCCCGATCTTCCTCCGCTTGGCCAGTATATTTCGAAGTTACCTGGAGTCTGGCGTATTAGGTTGTACGCCTTTTCGACGGACTGAGGAACGGCAACCGGATTGAACGGCGCCCAATTCGGGACCTGATTCCCTCCGTTCAGCGGGGGAAACGCTCGGGCAGGGTAAAGTGAGCCATTAAAAGCCTGCCAACCTGAAAAGCAAATCGGGGAGAGAAGCAATATAAGAATTCCTACCAACATGAGAAGAGAAGCCCCCGGGTGCCGGCCAGTGGGGCGACGTGACGGTGGTCGAGTACGGATGGCGCAAGGGATGTCGCTTCTACTTCTACGTCGGCTCCATCCAACCGAGATGTCCTTTCTCCAGCTCCCATAACCCGCTAGGTGGAATGCGGTGATGGGCAGAAGGACAAGGCTTGAGGCTAGAAGAACTTGGAGAAAGTGATCCGGTAACCAGAAGGTTTCACCCAAAGCGGGCCCGATCACGGGAAGGCTCGATGAAAGGACCACTAAGTTAGAGATGCCCGGTAGGTTCGAGTCCTGAGTCATCAATAGTGCGGCCAGGTACACCGTGGCAGGCGGAACAGCCACTCCCCGGGTGCACCTGAACATCAAGCTCGAAATCGAAAAGGCTGAGCCAGCGAAGAGAGAGACTGTCCAGATCTCGGCAATGGCGCCGGAAGGCCGCAGGAGGAAGGCAGGGTAGCCACTAGAAGGGAGTTGACTGATAGCGTTTCCGGCGGAAAGAATGCTTGGCGGTCCGAAGACCATTGTGCTCCACTGCTCCCCAGTCAAAGTGATTCCCGTAAGCCAGCTCATGTTCCTACCGTTTGACAAGAGCTGGGCAAGGGTTAGCGACTCGTACGTCGATACGGGGCCTGCTGGGTTGAAAGTCTGAAGGACCACGTAGAATGCATAGAGAAGGACAGGCAACGATCCAATTGCGCCAAGCGCGAATGCGCTCAGATTTCTCTTGAATTGGCGATTCATCAGTCCGGATACAGTCCAGGCGACGAGAATCGTTCCTACCGAGAGGACGTAGTAATCCGGGTCGAGTAGTATGATCACCGAAATGGCTGAGGCAAGCAAGACAGCCAGTCTGCCGGTCGAGAGTCGCAGGTTAGGCAGTAGAATTCCAATCGCGATCAGGATTACTATGAGTCCATCGGCGAAACTACCTCCATCTGCGATCAAATTCAACGATGCAAGGTTCGCTATGGCAAACACCGCAACGGTAGTCTGTACACCGATTCGCTGGCCGAAAGTGCCTCGGTCACAGGCAACTGTCTGTAGCGACCTGTGTATCAGGCGTCCTAGGACTAGTGAAAGGAAGAAGAAGGCGGACAAGGAATAGACTACCATGAACTTGTCGACCGCTAGGGGCGACGAGGAGATGATCGAGACAACTGCGTACGGCCAAGTGAGGAAATCCCTCTCGAAGCCGAAGTTCGAGCGCCCCTGTAGCATTACAGCGGTGGAAAATATCCCCGTCGGGTTCACGCCCTTGACGAAAGGCCACGACTGGTCCGAATAGTCGTAATAGCCATTGCCAAAGATGAACACCCGAAGTGAAACAATTATGAGTCCCGCAACCAGCGCGCACTCAAAGAGCTCGAGCCTGCGTGCCTTGAGGTTCCTGACCAGCCTCCCGACTAGTTGCCTTGAGCGTTCCCAGACCAGCATTCCTCGAGTCCCACGGAACGGCTTAACTCATCTTTATCCAACCAACCAACGGCAGACATGCACTAGGTGCCTGGATCGCCGGTAGCAAGGTGGCTCGGGCCGGTCCCTTAATAGAGGCATTGTCACACGCAAGACCTTGCTGCGAGTACGCCATCTATCAAGTCCTTCCATTTGTCCGCAGTCTTTTCCCAAGAGAATCTCAGACTATGCTCATGGCAGTTAGCGGCATAGACCTCAATATGAGAAAGCATTGCCTTCGCGCTGCTTGCAAGCTGTCTTGGGGAGCCGCCCGAGACCAAAGCCCCGGTTTGGCCATCCAAGATGGTTTCGCTTACTCCAGGAGAAGAGTAAGCGACTGTCGGCACCCCACAGGCGGCCGCTTCGAGTATTGATAAACCCCATCCCTCGGCCGTCGAGCAATGAACATTTAGCCAAGCGCTCCGCAGGATTGCTTGCAACTCGGACTCGGGAATTAGACCAGGCGCCTTGACTACGCGCTCGAGATCCAAACGTTTCACCTCTTGCCTGACGGACTCAAGCTCTGGCCCATCTCCCGCCATTATCATCTCGAATTCCACACCCATCCCGCGGAGCTCTGATGCCATGAGGACCGCATCCCGCGGTCTCTTGTAACGGCGATAACCGCCAAAGTACACGATGCTGGGTACGGCTGATCTCTTCGTCGGAAAGTAGACAGAGTGGTCTACCCCGGGCGGAATCTCTGTTATTTGCGGGGCCCGTACACCAAGTCCTCTCAGGTCCCGGGCAGAAGTTCGCGATTCGGTCACGAAACTCCAGTCGGAGTACACCCGAGCGTAGTTTCGTTCCAGGTATCGAAGCACCGCCGCCGCTGGGCGTCCAACCTGTCCATCCAGGGTCCTTTGATGCAAGTGATGGAAGAACGCAATCCCGGGCTGCTTGCAGAGTTGCGGGGAAAACCAAGGGACCACGTGCGCCAAGTCATCAATAATCAGATCTGGACTGGAGTCTTTGACCAAATATGGAGCGTAAATGTGAACAGTAGCCT
>JAKAPB010000464.1 GCA_021823045.1 Actinomycetes bacterium
AGCCACGACGGTGCCCCCGTAGACCGAAGTGGCTATCACCTTCGCTGACTCCAGGTTCGATGGGACGAATACATAGCTCTCCATGCCCGCCCATGCTGCGTGGGCGGCAACCGAATTGGCTAGGTTGCCAGTTGAGGCACACGCCGCCACCTTGAAACCAAGTTCTTTGGCCTTTGAAAGAGCGACCGATACCACCCGGTCTTTAAAGGATCCCGTTGGATTGAGGGTGTCATTTTTGATATACAGTTCGCCAATGCCAAGGACCTTGGCGAGGTTACGAGCTCGAACCAACGGTGTCCAGCCAGCTCCAAGGTCTACATACTCGTCAGACTCGACCGGAAGAAGGTCCCTATAACGCCAGATGGTACCGGGTCCCTTTTCGATGGTGTCCCTCGAAATGTGGGCGGCGATTCCCTCATAGTCGTAGTCGACTTCCAGAGGGCCAAAACAGAATTCACAGACGTGCAGAGCCTCAATCGGATACACGTGGCCACACTCCCTACAACGGAGTGCCTTGACAAAAGACACCTTTTCCTCCTAGCATCGATCGGGCATTGGCACCTGGCGAATAAACGCTGGTTGCCGCGGCATCATAGGGCCCGTCCCTCAACCGCTCTGGATGACTAAGACCTAACCGTGATCGGAAACCGACCCTTAATAGGGAACTTAGCTATATTTACCTAACCACTTTACCGCGAAAGCAAACCTTTTACGCAACTCTTGACGAGTGACTCCATCTCTTTGGGTTTCGGTATCGTCTGCGAAGTCGGATCACCAATTAGTGCAACCTTGCAACCTAAGGCATTCGCCATGCTAATTCCGTCTTCGGTCGCCCGCCCGGCGACTATAAAGCAACCAATTCCCAGGGTGTGAGCGAGCTCGGCGATCGATCCTACGACCTTGCCAGTGAATGAGGTCGAATCGAGCTGGCCTTCGCCGGTGATCACTAAGCTCGCCCTTTTGAGGTAGCTACCCAACTGCAGGTAGTCGGAGACGAAATCAAATCCAGACACGATCTGGGCCCCCGCGACATAAAGCGCCCCCGCCAAACCACCGGCCGCCCCAGCACCATCTACCTCGGTCACGTCGATCCCCTTTTCTGCGAGAAATCGATCCGCAACTACCTGCAGGCGATGGGTCAATTCACGAACCTGAAACTCGTTAGCACCTTTTTGTGCTCCAAACTCCCGAGCTGCGTCCAAGAACCTGGTACGAGTATCGACTAGTGCCCGCAAAGTCACCCCCCCAAAGCGCTCGAGTGGTTCCATCGCCTCCAGGGCCCCTACCCCGCCGTCTATAGTCGCCGACCCGCCACAGCCCACGAGAATCTCTTCTGCTCCTCGTTCTATGGCCTTTACGACCAGCTGACCACTTCCTTTGGTGGTGGCTCGCATCGGATCGTTCCCAGTGGCCCTACCGACCAAGGAAAGACCTGACGCCTGGGCCATCTCGATGACCGCAGTCTTGTCCCTCATCGACCACTTCGCAAGGACCTCCCCGCCGAGGGGCGAGGTGACCAAATCCTCAAAGACCTCCCCGCCGATGGCGTCAAGTAGGCCCTCCCCACCGTCGGACATGGCAAAACTGACGATTTGGTAACCCAATCCCTGGGCTACCTCTTCGCACCAGCGAGCAACGTCAAACGCCGATGCGGTCCCTTTGAATTTGTCCGGGGCTATAACAAGCACAAATATGTTGTCCATTCTGATTAGCCATTCTGATTAGCCATTCTGATTAGCCAATCATCTCGTCAGGTCTATAAAGGAGGGGTATTCAGTGACTTTGCTAGCCGTTAGCAAATACCGAAAGGTCCGGGCCGACAATAACCGTGATGTCCTCCTCGGGAAGCGTGAGGGGAACCGACGACGAATACGGGGCGACCGACGCTTGGCCCAAAGCCAAATCCTGCGCAAGGGTGATCGCTTGGTATTTGAATCCAGAGGAGTAGTAGACCATCGATGCAGACGCCTGGGAGTTTGCATTCACCGGGGCAACGACGTCGTATCCCTTTGAAGCTAAGTAGTTAGTGATCTTGCCGGCTAATCCAGGTACCTGGGTACCATTAGCGACCCTCACGGTCACGCTCGAATAGGCGTTAGTTGTCGAGGGTGACAAGACGATCGTGGTGGTGGTAGAGGAGGTCGTCGGTGGTGGAAGGGGAACGGTAGTCGACGTCGTCGGTGGTGGATTGGTATTCGCTTGCTTAGTACTGTTTGGCTTGGTAGTCGAAGTATGCGATGGAACTTGGGTAGGTGTGGTTACCCCGGTAGTGGCGGTTGTGTTAGGCACAACGGCTTGGGTGGAATTGACAGAAGCCGAATTGAGAAGGCCGTATCCGATCCCCGCCTGTGCGACAACCAGCGCAAAAGCGATCAGAGGTCGCGAACCTTTCACAGTTCGCCCCTACGGAGATATTCAAACCCGACATTGGGCTCAGGCGGCAACAAAAGACAAAAACTTCGACCGAAAATCACTACTCGGATCATATAGCGCCGAGAGGTGGCATCGACTCAATGTCTGACCGCTAAAACTTGAGTCTCTGCCTATCAACTTTTCTAAAGTTTCTGAAATAATCTTTTCTGAGTCAGGTTAAGCTAATTGTGACAACTGAGTGGTGTACAGAGAAAAGGAGCACAGAATGCTGATGAAGATCGATCCAATGAGGCACTTTGAGGGTCTGGCGAGCGCGATGCTGTCCGACTCCTACAGCACTTCGGGAATCGACGCATACCGAGACGGCGACGTCTACTACGTCGACATCGATCTACCAGGATTTGACCCAGAGCAGATCGAAGTCGTGGTTGAGAACG
>JAKAPB010000011.1:0-10450 GCA_021823045.1 Actinomycetes bacterium
TGAGTTGATGCTTGAGAATGCGCCGAAATAATGTCGCCGCGTGGGTGAGTAAGGTACCTTCTACCCCAACTAAACCGTGGGTTTGACCGACCTGCCAACTCCGTTTCTTCTGGCTCTCCAAGGTCGTGTCCGGGTCAAATAGGAAGTCTAAATGCGATGCAATCTGCTCGCTAAGGTGACGGGATCCTTCCTCGGAAAGCGCTGAAATTATGGGACTCACTTGGCGGTCGTGACTAATTAGCTCATAGAATTCTACCGCGAAGCGCTGGTTGACTTCGGACAAGAAGGATTTAGCAGTCCTAAGTATCGTTCGGCTCAGCTTTGAATAGGCATCCGACTGACTTATGGAAGTCTCCTTGTCTTGCCCAATGCTTGTGCTGAATCCCCACCAATCGGTCCGATTTATCTTGTCCAGCTTGATATCGTAAAGAGCAGCGTCGGCAACGCGAAGAAGATCGTCGGGATTGTCGGCGTCTCTCGGGTACAATGCTACGCCCATGGACATGTCTTGGAATACCTCGATACCGCTTTCGAAGTCGAATGGATCTTCCACCAGCTTGTGTAGCCGAGAAAAGGTCCGTTTGAGCTGCCGCAGCACGGTTAGGTCGTCGTAATCCTCCAAAATCAGTACAAACTCATCACCGCCAAGCCGGGCGAAGAAGTCTGGTGACCTTAAGTGCTCCTTTATTCTCCTAGCGAATTGGGTTAATAGGAGGTCGCCGGATGCATGGCCTAGTCGATCATTGACCAGCTTGAAATCGTCGAGATCCAGAACGCCAAGTACGCATACGGAGCCCGCCCTTTTAGACCTTTCAATCGCCCCCCTTAGCTGCACTTCCATCGATCTTCTATTGGGAATTCCAGTCAAGAAATCATGTTCGGCCTGGTACTGAAGTTGGTTCTCGAGTTTCCTTCGGTCGGTGACGTCCTGGACTGTCCATACCACACTATGCACCTGGTCGTTCCGTTGGATTTTCCCAAAGGCGACGTCGCATACGATCTCCTCACCATCTTGCTTCCTCATCCTTAGGTTCGCTATGTATGCGGAGTCGGTGAATGCAAGCTTTCCATAGGCCCTGTCGATGAGCTGCTGGTCTAGTTTGTCCGCTAGTGGGGCGCGACGAGTGCCAATGATTTCGTCCAGATCTTCATAGCCAAAGATTTGAGTAAAACGTTCGTTTGCCCACACCAAATGGCGATCATTTACTAGACCGATACCGGCAAACGTTGTTTTCAGGAGGACCTTTTGGACTTCGGCGAGTTCTAATTCTCGAAGTCTGGAGTCCATTCTGGCGAATCCAAGGGCGATGCTCCCCGCCAGGTCGCTTATGGTTTCCAGAAGGTCTTTATCAAAACCGCCGAGACCTAGCTGCCCGAGACAAACGGACAACACGCCCCACGGTTTTTGATCTCGCTCAATAGGGAGTGCTATGCAGCTGCGAAAGCCAGCCAGGTATGCCTCTCGTCGCCAGCTAGCGGAGCTGGCGCTTCCTTCTTGAAAGGTTGACCAAACTGGACGTTGCTTTCTCCAAGCCCGGCCAATGAGATTATTGCCTTCTGGTTTGGTCGGGTCGGTTGAGGAGGCAATGAAAGAGGGATAACCTTCCGGCGACGAATTAGCCACCACTTCAAGGCACTCGTGACCGTTAGCTCGAATTATCCAGGCCGAAAGAACACTCTGGTTTTTCATTAAAGTCGCACAGATCGCATCCAGCATCTCTTGCTCGGTGGTCGTGGATATGAGTACTTGAGCGGCTTCTGCGAGTGTTACATTGAAGCTTGCAATTTTCTCGAGCTTCAACGCGTGTAGTTCTCGTTCGGTCGATACCATGGCCAGCTCTTTGGCCAGCTTTTGGCTCGAATCGAGAAGTAAACCCATTTCATCTCTCCGCTTAGCTACCCTTCGGGTGCCAGGAGTCTCTTCTAACGAGTAGTTCCCTTCGGCGATGCGGTGGAGAAAATCTCTGACGAGTTCAAGCGGTGCCATTGAGGATCGAATAGCAAAAACCGAAAGAAGCATAAGGACAAAAACGGCAAAGTCCATGCCCAAAGCCCCACGGTTCTGCTCATTCATAGTATTGGCCAGACTTCGCAGCGATGCAGAGTTGGCTTGAGTGATCGCGGCTTCAAGGGCAGAGAGGGTGTTTCTTACCTGGCTTGAAACTACGTGGTTTCCCTTGAACTCAAGGCTGGCGGCTTCTGCGTAGTTGGTCCGATCCAATTGCTGCACTTTGTTCCATATCAGGTCATATTCATTTACCGCCGATCGCAAATGATTCAACATTTGAAGCTGCTGGGGGTCCAGGCTGTCGCGACTAAGTTGATTTAACTCTGCGAAAAGCCCCTTTCTTGCCTGTTCAATCTGGCTTATAGTCTGCAATCCGAGTGCGGAATTTGTACCGCTGGTCCCAAGACCGACCCACATGTTGGCCTGACCATCCCAGGTTAGGAAGTTGTCATGTGCGCTATGAATCGTGTTCAGCCTCACTTGTCCTTGATTGGCGACACCCTGAAGCGTATGCTCCATTGACTCGTTGAGTAGCAGTACGATGCCATTGACCAGAAATACGAGCAGTATTGTGGCTACTGCCAGAGCCGTCAATTTGAAGACCAAGCTTCGTCGATTGAAGTTGAAATATCTCATAGCGAATCAGCGAATTTCGTCGAGCTAGTTTGCCAGCATCTTATTGGCCAGTGCCTTGATATCTCCCGGTTTTGGACCCGTCGATGGATTTCGTGACGAGGTGATTTCGATTCTGGTGAGAGAACCTGAATGAACGTTTGATGAAAGACTCGTAGTTGGTCAATTTCGACTATGCGGGAGATCACAATCACTCTTCTTGGGGTCGGACGAAGGCCGTCATATTTCTGCGAGAACTTCAGGTAGAAGAGTAGATTCTCCTCGTCCTATCTTAACGGGTAGCTTCGGAATTGGCAAAACAATCTTCGGACTATCACCCCACTTCGCACGTGCATGCACTTTGATCGGATTGTCAGATCGGCCGACTTAGGAAAATTACTTTATACGGCAATTATGAGTGGTTTAGAAAAGCCCAGTAAGAGATATATTTGTGAATTAGATGGCTGTTACCTGGGGTGATGGGCTTTCCTGCTACTCGTTTGAAAACCATCCAAACCCTGACTCCTAAGAATGGCTGGCTTGAGAATTAGCCTACGACCGAATGGTTAATTTTTCTCCAGGTGCGTTTGGTGCGAATGGCCCTCCTTGGCTTGGGTTGGAAGGTTGCAGCCCGAGCTGGAAGAGTCGACATCGGGGTGGTTAATGCTGAAGGACTAGTCCGGATGGCCGGTGTCCTGCGTATCGTGGACTGTTGATGTTTTTAGAGAATGACTTCGGGAGTGCAGGTCACTACTCAGACGGTCGCCGCTTCTCGAACCTCGCTCTTGAGCGACGCAATTTCTGGAACCGACAACGACGTCGAATTCCGTCTATAGCCTACCAATACCTCATGCAGAGGCTCGTCAAAGCGGCTGGCTGACGGCTCATCTTGTCGTCCAGCAACAACCCCGAAGAGTCTTGGATTGCGCTTTCAAGTACTGCTCGAAGAATCCCGCTAGCGTCGGTCGTCGTAACTGGCAAGAAGGGGAGCAACGAAGGATTCGCCAATCGGTGATTTTTAGCCAATCGGCTTAGTCGCAAATGGCATACCTTTTCCGTCGCCATCTGTCGTTGGGTTAAGTTTCGTAGCAGCGGTCAGTTCGCTGAGGTTATGGCTGACTCTTCGAGGTTACCCAAGTAACGCTGCTAGATCGTGCCAGCGGTGGTCGTATTATCCGCCCGGCAGTTTGCAAATCAGGCAAAGTCAGTCGCAGGGCGCTGGGAGTGTCTGAGTTGGAGGCCACAAAGCCAATGGAAGGGATGGAAGACCGCCTAGGTGAGTTCTGTGTAGGAGCGCTCACTTGGTTGGTCGGTTGCCGTCGCTACCGGTTTGCTCTTGAGTGTGGATAAGCCTACGCAGACCCAGTAAGGCGGAGAGCCTGATCCCTATGCTTCTATTTTTGGAAGTGGAACGGTTGGGCCAATTTCCGCGGCAGGGACTCGGACACGAGGTTTCAAAATCCCTCAGCTAATAGCGGCACTTCGGTTAATAGCAACTGATTGGTTCAGAGAGGTTAGGGATCTCTGGGCAGCCAGATATTTACTGTGGTAGTCCCGCCATTTTCGCTAGCAATATCGGCTCGTCCTCCGTGGGCTTCAGAGATTGCTTTAACCATTGCAAGACCCAAACCCGCTCCGCCATCATTTCTATTGCGGGCATTGTCCGGCCTCGAAAAGCGATCAAAAGCGATCGGCAGGAATCCTGGAGGAAAGCCCTCACCCTGGTCGGATACAGAGATTCGAAACTCATTATTGACGATTTCAATTGCGACAATGACTTTGTCTTGTGGCGGTGAATGCCTGATTGCATTGTCTAGCAGGTTTCCGATGGCTAACATTATTTGCATCGGATTTGCAAATATTACCGCCGAAGACGGTCCTAATACCTCGATTGACACGCTTGCTTGCTGGGCGATGTCCTCTCGAATAGACACAGATTGGTATACGAGATCTACTAGGTCGACACTTTCTCGTGCGGCATTTTCGCCCCTCTCGTCTAAGACCGCTAGTAAAAAAAGGTTGTCGGTCAATTTAGAAATAGCTTGAGTAGTCGTCAAAGCGCCTTTAATCGCCCGGAGAAGCTCCTCTTTACTTCTGGACTCTTGGTCGGCGAGCTCTAGCTCGAGTAGGAGGGATCCGAGCGGCGTCCGCAGCTCGTGTGCCGCATTCGACAAAAAGGTCAGTTGTTCCGAAAAGACCTTGTGGAGTCGCAGCAAAAGGGCATTCATCGTTTTGCCGAGTGCCTCGACTTCATCGCCGGTATTAGGTATGTCTAAGGTGATGCTTTCGGCCTCGGCTTCGACGGCCTCAGCCTGCAGACGGATGTGCTCGATTGGGGCCAGCGCTTTTCTCGATATGAGATTCCCGGCCAACGCCGCAAGCAGCATAATCAGTATCCAACCCATCCAGAGGAACTCTTTAAGTCGTCCGATCGTCTGAGCGTCGGCGCCAATAGGTCTTCCGATCACGAGCGTCTTGTTAGCTTCGATCGAGGACGGCTCCAGCAGAAATCGATACTCGCCAGAAAAACCTTTCGGGGTTGCATTTAGAAAGATGTCGTGGTGTGTGCCTTGCGATACTGTGCTGGCAGGTAGTAACGGAGACGTGTTTCCGGTGGGAAAGCTGGCAACTACCCGATTGCCTTTTCCGATGAGTTGGACTAATGGAATGATGCGAGTGCCACCGAGGGTGGGCGGGTGATCAAGGAGAATTGGCCTCGTGTAGACGCCATGCTCGATCTCTGTGAGGGTAAGCGTAAGGGAATGGGCTCTGTTTGTAAGGCTGTTGTCCAGTGTTGTGTACAAGTTCCGTTCGAGGAGTTGGACCATCAAGAAAGCGCTTAGACCGAAGATGATCGAAGCCGCCGTTACGAGCAGTAGAGTTAGGCGCGTCCTTATCTTCATTGGTTACCTATCTAGTCATTCAATGCTGCTGGCACCGCAAGTGCCACCTTGATGCTCGCTGGGCCATTTCATTTTGCATCGCTACCCGAGGTGTTGAGTACCATCCTGTACCCGAGAGTCCGGACAGTTTCAATCCTGATCACTTGTGAAAGTGGAGAGAGTTTCTTACGCAGATAGCCTACATATTGGTCGACGATATTGGAAGATCCACTGAAGGGGAACTCCCATACCGCCTCTAAAATTCGGGTCCGAGATAGTGCGGCGTCACTCTTTTCGAAAAGGCACCTAAAAAGGTCAAATTCCGTGGCCGTTAGGACAATCTCCGTTGAACCATAGATGATCTTTTTATTTAGCACGTCCCCCCTTACTCCGCCCTTTTCAATGTACTGCGGCCATGTTTGTAATCCTCGACGGACAAGTGCGCGCAGTCGGGCGAGGAGTTCCGCAAAGCTGAAGGGCTTGACCATGTAGTCGTCGGCTCCGGCATCCAGACCTAAGACGCGGCTATCAACTTCGTACATGGCGGTAAGCATGAGGATTGAGGTGGAACTCCCACGCTGCCTAAGCTGGCGGCAAACTTCGAACCCGTCCAAACCGGGAAGCATGGCGTCCAGAACCATCAGGGTGTAAAAGTTTTCAAGTGCCAGCTGGAGCCCAGATGCGCCATCGGAGGCTACGTCGACTTCAAATCCCGCTTCGCTAAGACCACGATGTAACAGGTCCCGCATTTTGTCTTCGTCCTCCACTACGAGAAGCTTCAAATTTCCGCCTTTGTGGTTGTCCTTGGCTTTGCCTTGATGGCAAGGGAAAATGCCTGCTATCGCTGCTTGAATTGAGCGACTTGGTGGTACGGTGCTGATTCCTTCAGTCCCTCAAGGAATTAGCCCATCCTAGGATCAGAGAAGATTAACGCCGCCATTCGACCTTGAACGAGGGTGAGGTTAAAGATTTTCTATGAGCTAAATTGGCCAACTTGTCTTGTTGCAATACGTATTACCGGTGCCGAAGTTGCTGATAGATAGACGGCGCAGATGCGATTATGTGGGGCTTCATACATTGGGCACACTTAAACTTCAGGGCCTGATTTCTATGCTTTCCCTCGTGATAAGAGCAGCAACAGGTGGATTAGGAATCCTAGACATCGCCGATTTTGGCATGTCTTATCCAATACCTTTACAAGTTGCTGACGATTTCAGATCATAGATGGCACGAAACCTACCATGAGGATCCGATGACTCAGATTGATGATCCCGGCGAGTATCTTCCCACCTCCGGCGGGGCAGCCGGACAGGTGGACGTCTTAGAACCAGGGGGAAGCGGAGGTCGTTCGAGACTTTCTCGAATTAGAAGGGGCATCTTCGGCCACCGGATCATCTCTAGTTTGGTGGTTATTGCCCTAATCGGAGGCTCATTGTACGGTTACTACAGGACCAGGCCGAAGTCTACCGCCGCTCTAGTAGCCGAACCGGTAAGCCTAGCCACAATTAAACAGGAGATCTCCATTACCGGCACCATCGAGCCACAGACTGACTTGGGGCTGCGATTCGGGACGACTGGTACGGTTAGCGCGATCAATGTTATTTCAGGGCAGAATGTAAAAGTTGGCACCGTCCTCGCCACTTTGGATACTACGACTTTGACCGATCAGATTGCCCAGGATGAGATCACGCTCAGCGCTGACAAGGCCAGCCTCGCTAGTGCCGAGGGAGCCTTGCCGCTTACCGAACAGTCCAATAACGATACTCTTTCCCAGACACAACTGGCGGTGCAACAGGACAGCGCAAAACTAGCTACCGACCAGAGCACACTGAGTTTGGACCAGGCGATTGTGAATAATTGGTGTCAGGCCGATGCTTCGTCGTCGGAGTGCGTTTCCGCCCAACAGAGCTACACCTCAGCACAAGCTACCGTCCAGGCGGACCAACAAAACCTAGCATCCGATCAGGAATCCGTGACCGCTACGCAGGCTAAAAATACCCAATCGGTCGATTCGGCTAACGCCACAATCGCCCAAGATCAGACCTCTTACAATAACGCGGTCGCTTCACTTTCTACGGCTAACTCTATATTGACTGCGTGCACTGCTTCACCTTACAGCCTGACTATTCCATGTCCCTCATATAGTCAAGACCAGCAAGCCGTTACATCTGCCCAAGGGCAGGTGTCTTCCGCCTCCACTTCTCTTTCAAATGCCCAAACCGCCCTTACTGATACCGAAGCCCAAAACGCCGTGTCTTTAGCCCAAGCTCAACTTGCGGTTACCGACGCTACGCAGAAACTGGCTACTGACCAGGCGACTTTGAACCTCGATCAAGCGATCGCATCGGGGGGCTGTAGTGCGGATCCATCCTCTTCCGAGTGCAACCAGGCGCAGTCGGCGGTGACTTCTCAGACCCAGGCGGTATCATCCGACCAGTTGCAACTGGCGACCGCCCAGTCCCAGCTTCCCTCGACGCAGGTGAAGAACACCCAGACTTTGCAACAGCAGCAGGCCACTATCTCGGCAGATCAGGCGCGGATAGCTACCGACCAAGCAGTTCTCGCTACCGACCAGGCCTCTTTGGCCCAGGCAGAGATAGTGGCACCGATCTCAGGCGTTGTCGATCAGATAAACGTGACAGTCGGCGAGAGTGGTACGGTTAGTTCTTCGGCTTCATCCAGTTCTTCGGGTCCAACTGGAGCGATAATCCTAAGCTCGCCAGGTAGCTATGAAGTGCAAGGCTCGGTTAGCGACGCTCAAATAGCACAGGTCCAGCTCGGCGAGCAGGCTTCGATCGTTCCAGCTGGATCGGCTACCGCAGTATATGGAACGGTTACCCAGATCACTCCGCAGGCGACGATTACATCCGGTGTGGCAAGTTACCCCATTGTTATCTCCATAACGGATGCCAACCCTAATCTGTACTCCGGAGTCAAGGTGACGAGCAAGGCACCTCCGCTATTCGCTGGCGCATCGGCTCAAGTCGCTCTGATAGTCAAGCAGGCAACCAATGTTCTTAGCGTTCCGACCAGTGCGGTACACACCATAGGATCCCTTAGCTACGTCCTCGTCAAGGGCCAAACTAAAGAGACAAGGGTCACTATCGCAGTTGGGGCCGCCGATGCCCAGAATACACAAGTGCTGTCGGGGCTGAAATTGGGAGAAGACGTAGTCCTGGCAAATCGGGCCCTCGCAATACCTACTAGCTCCGGTGGATTTGGAGGTGGCTTCGGTGGAGGTGGCTTCGGTGGAGGTGGCTTCGGTGGAGGTGGCCGTATTGCCCGAAAGATCGGCGGATGACAATGCGCAGAGATTTGGCGGTTCGATCCGGTTATGGCAGTTCCAATGCTTCGCCGGTAATAGAGATCTCCGGACTTCGTAAAACTTACGGCGAGGGTGAGGCATCCGTAGAGGCGATCCGAGGGATAGATCTAGTAGTCACCGAAGGCGAGTTTTTATCAGTAATGGCTCCGTCGGGATCGGGCAAGTCCACTTTGATGCATATCATTGGCTGCTTGGACACCCCGACCTCAGGTAGCTATCGGTTGGCTGGCAGGGATGTTTCTCACCTCGATGAGACCGACTTAGCGATGATCCGTAATAAATACATCGGTTTCGTTTTCCAGCAGTTTCACCTCCTCCGGCACTTGACTGCACTGAGTAATGTCGAGCTTCCGCTCGTCTACGCTGGGTTGAATCCTAATGAGCGGAGGGTGCGGGCGACAGAGGCACTGCGCAGGGTTGGGCTCGGGGATCGGATGAATCACCGACCAACTCAGCTCTCGGGTGGCCAGCAGCAGCGTGTTGCTATTGCGAGGGCCCTGGTGACCGACCCGACAGTGATTTTGGCGGATGAGCCAACTGGTAACCTCGACTCGGCTTCGTCCGAGGAGGTACTTGGCTGGTTTGGAGAATTTCACCGTGCGGGTCGGACGGTGGTATTGATTACCCATGAGCCAGATGTTGCCAAAGTTGCATCCCGTGTCGTACGGATGCGTGATGGAGTCATCGTGGGCGACGGCCCACCGGAACTTGTTTTTGTCGGCACTGGTACGACTTTTGCCGGAGCGAATCCGGCCGCACCAGCGGTGCAAGGATTCGATTCAGCTAGCGGAAATCTGGGTCTAAATTGATGAGTCTTAGGGAGACTCTTAGAGCATCTATCGAAGCGATTACCACCCATCGCTCTAGGTCCCTGCTGACGGTGCTAGGGATACTTATCGGCATAGCGGCTGTTATCGTAACGGTTGGTCTAGGCGAGGGCTCACAAGCCAAGGTGACCGCAGCCGTTTCTTCTCTTGGCAGCAATCTATTGGTTGTTTCACCCGGTAGTTCAACAGCTGTTGGCGGAGTCCGGGGTGGGCTCGGCTCGGCTTCGACGCTCACCCTTGCGGATGCGACGGCGCTCGCCTCACACGTCGATGCGCCTGACATTTCGGCTGTAGCACCGGTGGTGCAGAAGAATGAATCTATGTCGGCAGGTGCTAACACATGGAGTGCACCCGTTATAGGCACGACGCCACCCTACCTCGGTATTAGAAGTCGGCAGATCTCCTTTGGAAACTTCATCACACAAGCCGACGTGACTTCCGCTAATGAGGTTGCCGTTTTAGGTACGGAAGTTTCTGCGGAACTTTTTCCAGGACAGAATCCGGTGGGTCAGACGATCAATATAAATGGATCTTCTTTTTCGGTCATCGGACTTCTTGCCTCTGCGGGATCCTCGGCCAGCGCTAATCAAGACGATCAGGTAATAGTTCCGATTACTACCGCCCAGTCCTTGCTGATTGGAGGAGGTAGCAGAACATCAGTTAGTCAAATTCTCTTGCAAGCCAAATCGCAAAACTCGATCAGCGCCGCCTATCAGGAGGCGAATGCTTTGCTGTTGCAAGCCCACCAGATCACTACCCCTTCAGCGGCAGATTTTACAATTACGCCAGAGACCCA
>JAKAPB010000011.1:10460-13382 GCA_021823045.1 Actinomycetes bacterium
CCAGCTGCTAAGTACCGCTACCAGTGTCTCGAAAACTCTGACCTTCCTGTTGACCGGTATAGCGGCGGTTTCGCTATTAGTTGGGGGTATTGGAGTGATGAACATCATGCTGGTTTCCGTGACGGAGCGGATAGCTGAGATCGGCTTGAGAAAAGCCCTTGGAGCGACTCCTAGGGCGATTTTGAGGCAGTTTTTGACCGAGGCACTCTTGCTTGGATTGGCGGGCGGAATATTAGGCGTTATCCTGGGTATCGGAGCGGCATTAATTGTGCCCAAGCTCACATCCAATCCCGTTGCCCTTTCAGTCCCTGCGATCGTAGGAGCGGTAGTCGTCGCCGCTGGAATTGGTCTCACATTTGGTGTCTATCCGGCATCCAGGGCGTCACGGTTGGCACCGATCGATGCTTTGCGGGGAGACTAATTATGGTATTAGCTAACTGCTGTCTTTGGAATACTGAAGTTTTGAAGACGGCTAGAGTTTGTGAAAGGTTTGTTTTATGCTTCGAGTGACAAACAAGAGCGCCATCATTTCGGTTTTTGCAATCGGGGTAATAGCGGCTGGATGTGGTTCATCTCAGCCGACGTCAGCTACGTCAGCTACCGTAGCTCCAGCCACCACTAAGTTGAATGCCACTCGGGCGAGATTCTCGGTGGCAGCCGGAAAGATTGCCGCGGTTGCGAGCTCATCATTAGAAATAGCCTCGGCTAAAGGTAGCGTAACGGTCGACCTAGCTGGCTCGACCAAGTACTATCAGACAGTTTTGGGTTCGGTGTCAAGCATTTCGGTGGGATCCTGTCTAAGGGCTGTTGGACCGGCGAACTCCATCGGAAATGTCCAGGCAAGTGTAGTGACGATAAGTAAACCGACATCTTCGGGTTGTGCCGCTAGCTTTGGATTAGGTGGTGGGTTCGCCAGACGCTCTGGAGTAGGAGGGAAAAGAAAGCAAGGAGGTGTGGCCAATTCGGCGGGAGGGGGGGTCTCGGGCGGAACCGGCGGAACCGGCCAAAGCTTAGCTGGAGCGTTCGGAACCGTCGTTTCGGTGTCCTCATCGACAATAGAGGTTCAGAGTATTCAAGGGCAGGTCGGCGTGGTAATCGCCCCCACCACACAGATTGTACAGACCCAAGCCGCATCGGTGTCGGCTCTCGTGGTGGGCCAGTGTGCGCGCGCATTGGGCCCTAAGTCTGCGTCGACTACCTTCAGTGCAACAACCGTCACAGTCAGCGCGCCCGGACCGACTGGATGTCCGACGGGTGGTTTTCGGGGCGGACGTAGCTCAACTTCGCCGCCTACTACTGCTTAGCTCCGCGGCATTTGCGGTCAATTCCTAAACTCGAACAAAGACGTCCTAAGCTCGAGCTAACCTCGATGATCGGGGGAATGTGGTGGGATAAAGTCTCTTCCCGCTACTACATTTCGGACCGGCATGGTTCGTATAGACCCCTTGTCTGGATTATTCCATCTTGGACTCGCAGGAGTTGAGTAGCGCTATTTTTGAAGCACGTAGCTGCCCGGTGCCGGAGCGATTGCTGGATATCTGGACGAACCCAGTTCGGGCGGTGTGGTCCTATTGGTTGAATTTTCGGCGAGCCATTTCTGCCAGTCGACCCACCATGAACCTTCATTGTATTCGGCCTCTTCGTACCACTCTTCGGGTCCAGCGTAGCTGGCGCCGGGAAGACGCCTTGACTTCCGGAAGTGTCTTCTTGGGTGACCAGGTTCGCTCACAATGCCGGCGTTGTGCCCGCCTGAAGTTAAAACGAAGGTGATGTCTGTGTCGGAAAGAATATGGATTTTGAAGACAGACTTCCATGGAGCGACGTGATCAGTTTCTGTCCCAACGACGAACATTGGCGTTCTGATGTCCTCGATTGCGATTGGATGCCCGCCAACCCTATATCTTCCCTCAGCCAGATCGTTATGGAGGAACATCCCCTTGAGGTACTCACTGTGCATTCGAAATGGCATTCGGGTGGCGTCTGCGTTCCAGGCCATGAGGTCGTTCAGTTTTGTTCGTTCGCCCATGAGATACTCCCTCATCATCTTCGACCAGATGAGGTCACTCGACCTAAGCATCTGAAATGCTCCTGCCATTTGTGAGCTATCCAAATAACCTTGCACCCACATGAGATCGTCCAAAAGGGCCACTTGTCCTTCGTCTATGAACAGAGTGAGCTCTCCTGCCTCGGTAAAGTCGGTCTGCGCGGCCAGAAGTGTAACGCTAGCTAAGCGGGCATCCTTGTCCCTTCCCATTGCAGCTGCAGCGACGGTGAGAAGCGTCCCGCCGAGACAATATCCGACTGCGTGAATCTTTTCGTAGGGAACGATTGAAGACACTGCATCTAAAGCGGCGAATGGACCGAGGCTTAGGTAGTCGTCCATTCCCATGTCCCGGTCTTGCTCGGTCGGGTTTATCCAGGAGAGCATGAATACCGTGTGCCCTTGGTCGACAAGGTACTTGACTAACGAGTTCGTTTGTGAAAGATCCAGGATGTAGTACTTCATGATCCAGGCGGGCACGATAAGGATCGGTTCCTTGAAGACTTCCTTGGTAGTCGGTGTGTATTGGATGAGCTCAGCCAATCGATTTTTCATCACGACTTGGCCTTGAGTTGCGCCGATCTGCTTACCGACTTCGAATTCTTCTGTCCCTGCTGCAGGGAGCTTTGCCGCAGCGCGCCTCAAGTCCTCCATGAGATTGGCCATTCCATCGACTAGATTCTTTCCGCCAGTAGCAGCTGTCTTGGAAAGAACTTCGGGATTAGTAAGAAGGAAATTCGACGGGGAGAGCATATCTAATAGCTGCCTAGCCAGAAACCGAACTACCTGCTCCTTGTGTAAAGAGACACCGCTTACATCCGTGGTGGCTACGTCTAGTAGCCGCTCAGCGATTAAGAACTGCTGATGTATAAAGATCGGAA
>JAKAPB010000465.1:0-2510 GCA_021823045.1 Actinomycetes bacterium
CGTTGGCGCTGAGGTGTTTACCCATCGTGATGTGGCGATTGAAGTCTTTCAGACTATGAGCGAATGGGAAAGCGAATTCAACTGGGAGAAGTTTAAAAAGGAACTGCCAAAGGCCCTCGCAAAGCCGGAGGACGTTGAGAAGAAGCTGCTAGAGAAACGGAAGCACTACCGAAAGCGACAGCTTACCGCCGAGGGGTTACAGCTCGATCCGAAGGTACTTATAGATCAAGGTGCATCTGCGACCGCCACTGTTGTCGAGGTCTGGGGTCCGGATCGAATTGGCCTTCTCCACGAGCTGACCAGAGTGATAGCGGTATCTGGTCTTAGCATTACCAAGGCAAAGGTGCTTACCCTCGGAGATGATGTGATAGACACCTTTTATCTAGTCGATGGACAGGGTAATCCCATCGCGGATGATGAGGCCATCTCCTCTTTGCGTGCAAGCCTCATGGAGGTCGTTTCTAATAGCGCCGGATAGTCCTGTGAGTGGATCCCGATGTCGCCGGATCTCACCTCGCCCGAAGGATTGGATTCGCTTAGGTTGAAAGCGACAATTCGAAGTGCAACTCTGCGATTACTTAGGGTGGGCGAACGGCCGCCGAGCTAGAGGCCTAGGAAGTTGTAGCTAATGTCAACTGATCCTCTTGTTAGATTTGTCAACTTCCCGACTGTTCTCGTGGCGGCTTTTGCACCTCGTACTGATATTGCTGACCAGCTAACGCCTTTTGTTTTGGCCAACTATAGGTGAGATTAGTGGCGGGTTTGGTTCAAATTGACGATTCCAGCTGCAGAGCTTTTCTTCGGAGCTGGCTGAGCTATGCCTATATGTTTTAGGTTCTTACGCTCGCCAAGGCCGAATGCTCCGGGAAATCGAGGCGGGCTAAGGTCAGCCATTCGGTAGTTGCATCAGGCATTTGCTTTGGAATTGATCCATGTCGCTTGTTCGCCGCTTGTTCGTCGCTTGATGGAGTGTATGAAATTAGTTAAATGCTATGACGGCCTATTCTTTTGAGCATTTCCCAAATGCATTCGGGGTTAGTCAAAAAGAGGTGCCCTCTCACTGTCAGCCGGCCACAACGGCTTCAAGGAGAGGGCACCTCGTATGGTGCTTGTAGGGGAAGAACTATTCCAGTGGCACCCGTTTTACCCCTGGATCAATGTTCCTTTGCGGAGGTTCGCGATCCCCTGCGTTTTCGGCGTAGGTGAAGATCCTCCTAGCGGACTCCGAAGGCTCCAGTTGTTCTGAATGTATCTCGAGGTCCCCGATTTCCAGGACGTCGTCGGGCATCCGAAGTGGGATCACCAAACCGATCAGCTTGAGCAACAGGAAAGTCACCGTGGCGTCCCAGACGATGATCGTCAATGCCGCAAAGAGCTGGATCATCACCTGCCAGGGGTGGCCGTAGAAGAGGCCGGCTACCGATACGTTTGAGGTCTTTCCGAGACCTAAGTAGACGATCATCTTCGGATCGGCGAATAGTCCAACCATCAGACCACCCATCAGACCGGCTAATCCGTGGGTGTGGACAACCCCTAAGGCATCGTCGACCTTTGCGAAGATCCACTTGCTCGAGAGCTTATTGAAGGAGAACCACACCACGAAGGATGCGACGATTCCCATAATAAGGGCTCCCCAACCGTTTACATATCCAGCCGCTGGAGTAATGGTCACTAAGCCGACGATCATTCCGTTGACCGCCCCTAGGAATGTCGGCTTCTTTGTGTGCATGCTCATGTCCATGAATAGCCAAGTCAGCAGGGAGGCAGCCGTTGCCAGGTTGGTATTGAGTACAGCCGCCGAAGCGTCGGCGCTGGCGAAGTAGGGGTCACCACCATTGAAGCCGTTCCAACCCATCCAAAGAATTCCCGCTCCGACCGCAACTAAGAGCAAGTTGTTCGGCGCCATATTTTCTCGGTCTCGTTTCAGGCGAGGTCCTACCACCGCCGCCGCAACGAAGCCGGAGACACCCGCTGCTAGGTGGATCACGTACCCACCTGAGTAGTCGACCGCACCTTTAGCGGCCCAATAGCCACCACCCCAGACGAGCATGGCGTTCACCGAATAGACGAAGGTTGTCCATAGTGGAACGAAGACCAACCAGGCCCTGAAATTCATCCTTCCAAGGACGGCTCCAAGGAATAACAGCGGAGTTATGCCGGCAAATACGAACTGAAAGTAGACGAGCGACGACTGCGGGAAACGAAACTTTGGCATCAGCCCTATTCCGCTTAAAAGTGGAATGTTGGCTTGCGACTGTTCTCCCACGTGCCCTAGTACTGAATGAGGTGAGCCGACCAGGCCCCCTAGAATTCCCGGTCCCAAGTGAATCGGTGTTCCAAATCCCATGTTGAACGCCCACAGGACCCACACAATTAGGACCGAACTGAACGCAGAGAAGGCCATCAACATAGTGTTGACGGCCCATTTCTTCTGGACGATTCCTCCGTAGAGCACCGCCAGCCCGGGGACGCTCATCAGTCCAACTAGGGTCGCCGCCGTCAACTGCCAC
>JAKAPB010000465.1:2520-2807 GCA_021823045.1 Actinomycetes bacterium
CGCGTTATCGCCAGCGTGAAGCCAGGACGGATACGGTACCAATGTTGCCTCCTTTACGATCCTCGGATGATTTACACCCTCGGTGCAATCGAGGCTAAATAGCTTCTGTTTCGGGCATTCGACACAAATGTTACGAGCAGAATAACTACCGGCCGGGAGGAGGCCACCCTAACTTCAAATGCAGTTCCGTCCTAAGCTGCAAAAGAACCCACGCTTGAAGGGGATGGGCAGACTTGAGGAGCCCTGCTTCTGGTGGAAAATCGGGAAGTATGTCGAGGTCGGAATCT
>JAKAPB010000466.1 GCA_021823045.1 Actinomycetes bacterium
TAGTTATCAGGTCGAGACTAAGGTCTCCAGCTACGAGAGTCGTGCTTGCCGACTGCTCAGAGGTTCTAAGGGCCGCCCTTATACGCGCAAGTAGCTCGGCAAAGTGAAAGGGCTTGGTCACATAATCCGTCGCCCCTGCGTCTAGACCTTTTACCTTTTCACTGACCTCATCCCTCGCTGTTAGGATGATCACCGGTGTGGCGACGCCCTTATCCCTCCAAAAGCGGAGAAGTTCCAACCCGTTGACCGATGGCAGAGAAAGGTCCAGCAGGATCAGGTCTAGCTCTTCCTCAATCAGGGGCAAAAAGTCCCGTGCGTGACTACCATCTCCTATCACCGTGGTCACATACCCTTCGGCCTTTAGACCCTTAGAGAGGAATGAGGCTATGCGCTCATCATCTTCTACCACTGCTATGTGCACTCTTGACCCCGCTTTCAATATTAGAACTTCCGATTTCGGGCAGTTGGAAATCTCCCGATGGTTCAAATTGAGGAGAATCTTCGTAGTTGACAGGTATGACCAAAGTGAACTTCGATCCAACCCCGACCCTACTTTCGAGTTCAACCACGCCGTGATGTGCGTCGACTATCGCTTTGACTATGGCTAGCCCTAGGCCCGTTCCCCTGCTATCCGAAGTGTCTCCTCTCTCGAAGCGTCGGAAAACCCGCTCCTGAAGCTCTGGAGCGATTCCCATTCCTTCGTCTCTTACCGATATTGCGACACGGCTACCTTTGGCACTTTTCAAAAGGTTAGCCTCAAGCTCAATCTTGGTTCCAACTTTCGAAGCCTTGACGGCATTTTCGAGGAGGTTCAGCAGGGCCCCTCGAAGCTTCGGCCCATCGGCCACTACCACCAAGTCGGGTACCTCTCCTAAAACCCAATTTCGTTCACCAAGCATTTGGGCAGAGCCGAACAGGTCGTACAAAAAGGTCCGCAAGTCGATTGGCTCGACGTTTAGAAATCCACCGGACGTAGAGCGCTCGAGCAGGAGGAGCTTGTCGATCATCGAACTCATGTAGTCAATCTCTTCGAGAAGTACCGCTGCGGTCGCAGTAACCTCCTCTGGCTCGTCTTTTGAGATCTGCAAAAGCTCCAGATTCCCGCGCATGACGGTAAGTGGAGTACGTAATTGGTGCGAGACGTCCGCCAAAAGCCTCTGTTGGGCCTTTAGGGTATCGGATATCTTTGCGATCATCTGGTTGAAAGCGGCTACCAAGCCACCTACCTCGTCTTTTTCACCCGCATCAACCAGCCGAGTATCCAAGTCGCCCTGGTATATCTCGACCGCCGCCTCGGTGATCGCGCCGACAGCCTTCATGACACGTCGCAAAAGGTAGTAGCTAGACAAGATGGAAAAGACTAGGGCAACGAGGGCCTCAAAACCAGACAGGAGTGCCACCTGTCGCTTTTGGCTGTAGAGACTAGCTAGCGAAGACTCGGCGACTAAAAGACCAACTGGTTTAGAGTTCTGCATAATCGGCGAACCAAGAATAAGTATTGGACCCCTTGCCCCATAGGAAGTGGTATAAAAGATCGTCCGGGCCGGCGGATGTTTGAGCATTGAACTCACTATCGGAACGCTCACGAGCCAAGACGCTCCAGTGGAGGCAAGCGTCGTCTGATTTGCTAGAGCTATCACAATTCGATGCTGCGACAGCGAGCCGTGGCTCCGGAGATAATACTCAGAGAAACTGAAGAGTGATTGACCCTGGGTGCGGACCGAGGCCGCTGTAGAAAACTCCGGCACTTCACCTCCCAAGTCCGACCGGGCAAGTCCCATGTAGTGTTGGGAAAAATTATTTACTACTTGATAAACCGACAACCCTAAAACTACCGAAGTGACAACCCCATAGAGGGCTACCAGTCGGCCTGCAGTGCCCAGCACTCTTCCCGCAAGTACTCGTCTCCTATATCGGACAAAAAACCTCTCCTTGATGTTCCGATCCGCTTGGGCTCCCATCAGCTCAGCCATCACCATGGTTAGATGTAGCGGTTACCTCGTCGACGGGGGATTGCGAAATTGCCTTGGGCTGCGTTATCGTGCCCTGACTGGTCACCGTAGGCGTCTCCACCGTAGCCTGGACCGGGGACTTAGTACTTTCATCGCCGGACATCTGTCCAGTGGGAGATTTGGAGGCGGATCCTTCGCCGAAGAATACTTGCCCCTGGGAAGGAGGGGTCTGATTATTCGTTGCGTCACCTGGCTCGACCACGCCAACGTTCGGAATCTGGTCTACCGGAGACGAAGGAGCAATCTGAAGTATGCCTGACGAATTGGCTCTTTTGTCAGGCCCTTCGCTTCCCGCCCGAGCGTTGGGTTCAGTTAATTCAGACTCGGAGGAACTTTGTACTTCGGTAGAGACGATCGACTTTTTTGAAGCGTGGCTGCTTGATTGGTCCGTGGTAATGACCGCAGCGCTAGGTACCTTACTTCCGGCCGTAAACGAAGCAAGGCCGAAATTAAACCCAGCTCCAACGCCAATTGATACTATCGCCAGGAGAAGGCCAAACCCGACATTGCCTACCCCGACGTGACCCCACGGCACGGAGGAACTCCACTTCCGACCCATCATGACTCCACCATAAGAACGCAAACACACCCGCGGCATATCTACAAGTATCCACTACTCGACCTAGCTATTTTCATCTCGATGCCTTAGAATCTCATGAACCCCCAATGATGAAACTCTTACATCCAGAAAGATCCCCTGGTCAATATGAAACCTTAACTAGCATCTTGCCTAAATTCTCACCTCGCATGAGTCCGATAAGGGCTCCCGGCGCCGCCTCAAGGCCAGTAACTAC
>JAKAPB010000467.1 GCA_021823045.1 Actinomycetes bacterium
GATCTGGCCGGAGCTAAAGCACTGGCACTCATTCGCTGGAGCTAAAAGAACTGGTTCCTGAAAATTGGCCATAGATCTCGGTTGCATTGGAGTGACAGGTGACAGGTGCATTTGGTGACAGGTGCATTTGGTGACAGGTTGTGTATCCACTCATTTTGATACACCACTTTCAAAGTTCCGTCTTTGGCTTTGTTCTCGCTCGGCCACCACAGCACGCCCTGATTGAGGGGCCGACGCAGCCTCAACGCAACCAGCCCTAAATCAACTGAAACCACAACGATGCTCGAGCAGAATAGTGCTGACTTGGGAATCGCCATATAACGCTAGAAACTTGCACCAATGACCACCGAGAGCTGGGCCAACTCAGTCACTGCGCGATCCCCCGGGTATTCGTGCTCGGTGGCCCAGTTTAGGGCTCTAGTCGCTTGACAATCTAGGTCAGGGATTTTTATCCGAAGAAGTCATCCGTGCATAACATAAATGGTGACAGGCTTGGATACCGACGGTTGTGACTATAAGTCGCCCACCAATATGGGTTGACCGACTTTAAGTGCGGGCACATGCAAAGTACCCACACGACACCACTTCTATGCACCCTAAGGATGTATGCCTTGGGACAGTTCCCACTCCCGCAAATTCCCAAGATCTTGTCATAGCGCATCTCTGCGACAACTTCTGCAACCCCCCTACAAGGTCCCCCCGCAGCAAGGGGGAAACCGACCTGCCGATCGACTGGCCGAAAACCTACCGAAGGAATCGGTGGTAATCGACCGACCATGTCAGGGATTCACCCACCAAATGGGAAATCGAACTACCTCCTCCTTGATGGCGAGCTTGGCGTGACTCTACTCGGGTCGTTCCGTATGGCACCGGCTTTTGCTGTCCCATTTCCGGACTTGGTTGAGTTTAGAATTACCCCTGCAGGAGATCCCAGTTGAAAGACATAGCCTTTAAAGGGTGGCTTTCCACCCCGATTCAGTCTCTGAAGGTCTTTTTGAAGTCGCCGTTGCGGCTCGTCGCCAAGAAGCTTCAACAATCTTGGCTAGCGCAAACAGTCCCTACGGCAAAATTAGGGCCGCCGCCATCAAAGCTCTCGTCGGCGATGATGAGAAAGTTACAGCGGCGATCAAAAGCGCCTTCTCTGATCCCGATCCTGCTGTCAGAGTGGCAGCAGCGTATGCATCGATAAGCCGACCTAACCTAAACGTAACCAAACTGCTTGGCGACCCAAATCCCGATGTCGTCGAGACGGCATGTTTTGCAGCTGGAGAGATCGCCGAGGATGGAAATCGAAATCTGCTGGAAGATATCGCAATGACGCATCCGTCGCCTACCTGTAGAGAATCTGCTATCGCGGCCCTTGGGGTCCTCGGATCGCCTGAATCGCTGGAGATCATCATTGCTGCCCTGGCCGACAAACCGTACATTCGCAGAAGGGCGGTGTTGGCACTTGCGGCTTTCGATGATCCTCGAGCCGAAGAGGCCATAGAGAAATGTCTTTTAGATAGGGATCATCAAGTTAGACAGCTCGCTGAAGACCTGCTCAGATCGGATTGACTGCTTTAGCGAGCCTTCGACTGCGCTGGTTTTATATGTCCACCGGCTGGAGTTGCGGAATTGGGTTCTGCCTCCTCGAAGCCAGTACTGCACAGAGCCCCTGGGTAACCGCAGCCTGAGGAGTGTCGGCCCTCTTCGCTCGCAGCCCAGTCTTGGACTCAATGAGTTCAGGTACTCCCTCCACGAGTGCTACACCACCCACCAGGGAAATTCCTGAACCATATAGATCCGATATCAATTCGGGTGGACAAGCTGAAAGGGCATTCACCAATGCTCCGACCATTTCGTCAAAAATTGGAAGAATTAAATTCAATAAATCCCCTCCAGCAACTATTGCACTGGTTGGAACCCCCGTCTTGACTGACCGACCCCAAATGCTTACCTTGACTTGAGAAGCCCTCTTACCCTTTTTCAGCAGTCCAACCTTGACCTCCTCGACGACGTCCCTTGGAACGACGATACCGTAGGACTCTTCGATGTAGCGAAATATCTGGCTATTACAGGTAGCACCTCCCTGCTTAGAGGCCGACCAACTCACGGCCTCCCCAAGGGCAATTATGGAAGCCTCCGCCCTAGAAGCTCCTAGATCGGCGATCATGACCCCCTTCGGGGAGGTTGGATCAAATCCCGCACCCATGGCAGCAGCTAGGCACGAATCCACCAGGAGCATCTCCTTCGCTCCCAGGTCATCCAAGCAAGATTGCATCGCCTTGACGTCCATCACCTTTGCGTCATTTGGTACCGCAACCGCAACCCTCGTCCGATTAAAACTCTTCAGATCACAAGACTTCGCCAACCTAGCTAAAAAAGAATTGAGCAGCCCAACATTTTTTATCTTTGAATTTTCTATCGGTGTAGCAAGTATGTACCTGCCGGGTTTCTGCGCGGCTAAGTCAATAGCTTCATCGCCGACTGCCTCTACTTTATAACTGAAGGCATCCACTGCGGCTACTGTCTCAACCTCAGCGAGCAGCTCACCACCAGAATCGGCGATACGGGTCCGCTTGGACCCTATATCAAGGGCGATCGACCTAGCCAGCTTCTCGGCCCTCCTTGAGGTCTACGACCCCACCACTTTTTGAACCCGCCATCGCTTGCCTCGCCCTAGAAAACTCGTCTACGTAAGATTCCGTCGATCGAAGCTTTCTATCTTTCAGGCCGAGCAAGAGCCCCACCACGGTGAAGAAAAGTATCGGAATCAACACGTATAGCAGATTTGACACCTTCACACCTCCTTTAACTAGATTA
>JAKAPB010000468.1 GCA_021823045.1 Actinomycetes bacterium
GACGCCGAGGTATGCCCATATTTCTACTGCGCATCGGAGTCTGACACCAGTTGAGCGCCGCTCCATCACAGACCTAACAAAGGGGTCTTTGGCGGTCTCGAAAAACTGGAGTGCCTTGTGGTACCGCGTCGATCGCCAAAGCGGCTTGTGAGCGGGAGAGACTCAAGGTGTTGGTTTTCTAGAGAGTGCTTCGGTCAAGTTTCCTCGGGAGACTGATTGGGCAGGCATTCTTGCACATTGGGAGTGTTTTTATTCGGCTTTTATCCCAGAGGAATTGGAGTTGTAGAGGACGTCAAACTGGACTGCCTTGGAGTATGGATATCGGGAAACTTTATCACTTTGGCCGACCATCAGGGGGGTACGGAATCAACTGCCAATCGCTTAGTTGCAGATTCGCGTAGAATCTCAACTAAATGGGATAACTGAAGAAAAGCTGAGCCAACTTTAGGGAGATAGCGTGGAACCGATAGTAAGCACCACCAGCGGAATGATCAGAGGATTAGAGCTAGCTGGAGTGTTGTCCTTCAAAGGTATACCCTACGCGGCCCCGCCCTTTGCTCAGAACCGCATGCGTCCTCCTTCCTCCCATCCGAGCTGGGAGGGAGTTCGAGATTGCGTAGATTATGGTCCGACTGTTCCAAAAGGTCCCTATGCGCCACCGTTCGACCAAATACTACCCGAACCTTTCATCTCGGGCGAGGAGTGTTTGAACTTGAACGTATGGACCCCTGGGACTGGAGCTATGAATCTTCCGGTTTTGATATGGATTCATGGCGGATCTTTCTTGAACGGTTCTGGCGCTGTTTCGACCTACGATGGCACCAATTTCGCTCGTGATGGGGTAGTCTGCGTGACGATCAACTACCGCCTCGGAGCGGACGGATTTTTATTTTTGGACGATGGAATATCCAACCTTGGCATCCTCGATCAACTTGCGGCGCTTCGGTGGGTCCAGGACAACATTGCTTTCTTCGGAGGCGACCCACACAAGGTCACTATCGCTGGTGAGTCCGCTGGAGCTATGAGTGTCGGGACACTTCTTTCTCTTGAAGCAGCAAAGGGGCTCTTCAGGGGGGCGATCATGCAAAGTGGAGCGGCTCACCACTATCTGAGTTCGGCGACCGCTAAGAAGGTGGCTGGTTATTTAGCGGAAGCACTAGGCATAGAGCCGGTGCGTGACGAGTTTAGGGCGGTCGAAGTCGATCGACTGATAAAGGTGACTTCGGACTTGGCAGCCCAGCCACAAGCCGAGCCTGACCCGGCCAAATGGGGCGAAGTAACCCTTAATTTGATGATTTTCGAGCCGACATTGGACGGTTTTGTCATAAAGTCACCTCCCATCGAGTCGATCAAATCAGGAGCTGGAGACGATGTGGCTGTGCTGATCGGAACGAATAGACAGGAATTTAATTTCTTCACTGTCCCGACGGGTTTCTATGACGTTATCACCCAGGCTGTGGTTGACTTTGGAGGTATGGCTTTTGGCCTCGACGCTGACAAAGTGGCTGTATATCAAGAGCTGCTTGCCAATGAGCCACAAGGAGAGATTTTCTCCCAGATGGCTGGGGATTGGTTTTTTAGGATTCCGGCCATCCGACTCGCGGAGGCTCGACAAGGTGCAAAAGCAAATACCTACCTTTATGAGTTCGATTGGCAATCTCAGATGTTTGACGGCCGACTCGGAGCTTGTCATGCACTCGAGCTACCCTTCGTTTTTGATACAGTTGGTGTTTTGTCTGAAGGAATCGGTCTCGCATTCGTCAAGGGACCGCAAGAGTTAGCCGAGGAGATGCATTCCTCATGGGTAGCGTTCATTAAGAATCTCGATCCGGGCTGGGATATCTACTCGACCGACGATCGTGTGGTTCGGATCTTTGGTGGTGATTCCCGGATTGAGGTCGACCCTGGAAGGGAGACGAGAGAGATCTGGGATGGCTTGCGTTAGGGTGAGCTGACCCACGCCGCTGCTCAGGGCGGAATTCGGTTCCAGGCCAAGGGGTTTTACTTTGGCCGACGCTGTGGGTGACTTTTAACCTAACGCACTCAGTATGTCCTATTCGAGGGTGGATTATGGGCTGACTTACCGCGTGGCGGTCATTTTCTTAGAGTGAGGTAACTATCGGCGCGGCCTATCCTTGGGTCTTTTGAGGCTCAGTTTTCGAGCTAGAGAAAGGAGCGGGTAGTCTATTGGTTGTATAGCACACCGAATTCTGCATTGGTGCTAAAGCTTGTCTGAAAACCTATAAGAAAGTGGCTCTTGATTAAGGCCTTTGTCGATTGGTTCTACCCCGATTGGGTGGACAAAAACATAAAATTGATCTGGCTGGCGAGGCTTGTGATGAGTGCGGCGAGATCATTAGCGGGAGTGATTGTCCCTATTTACCTCGCCCTTTTGGGCTTTAATGGGACAAGGCTCGGCGAGCTGTTTGCCTTGGTGGGGATAGTTTCGGCAATAATGTCTTCGCTCGTTGGGTATCTAGCCGACAAGATAGGTAACAAGTTTGCACTGGTAGTTTTCCCGCTTCTCGCTGCCCTGGCCGCTATCTATTATGCCTTTTTCTCCCACATCCTCGGTCTTTATATATTTGCGGCCCTCGGTTCGTTCGGCAGAGGGGCGGGCGCTGGAGGGGGAATGGTTGGGCCCTACCAGCCAGCTGAGAGTTCATTCTTGACCCAGGGCGTTCCAGCCAGGTTCCGTAACGATGTTTTTGGGCGAATATCGCTCATGTCGACCCTTGGTGCGCTACTTGGTGCGCTACTTGCGGTGTTTGCTCCGGGGGGCCGCCTCAAAGGTACGGATCTA
>JAKAPB010000469.1:0-1150 GCA_021823045.1 Actinomycetes bacterium
AGGTCTCGAGCAGTACCGGGGCGTAGCCATAACGCTCAACCCAGTGCCCTGGCAGGGCTCGTGCAACAGCACCAAGTAGGTGAGAGGCGAGATGAGGAACCCGCACCCAGGGTAAGGTAGGCCACTGGTTGAGCATCGTCCAATCGCGGTTGAGATCCCGACCAGGCCATTATGGTGGCATCTTCCAGCCCACCGGCCCGGGATCAGCAGCCCCCACGATTGGAGTCAACCTCCCCAGCGGCCCCCTATCAATCCGTGCATGCGGTTCGCCCGCACACGGCTTTCCGACATCATTCATTCTCAGGCATGCGCAGTTGGATAGCGTATGGTTCCACTGAGTCGGTAGATGCCAAGGTTCCCTAGCCACTCCCAGGTGAAGCGGTCGGTCCAGTTGAAACCGGATAGGCCGTACTTCCTGGAGGCTAACTTCGCCATTCTCTCGTGTACGTAGGAGTCGATTGCACCGAACTTCTTGGAGGAGTTACCCTGACAGAAGTAGGTGCCCCAACCACGAAGTACCGGGTTGAGTTGTTCGACTACTGCTTCAAATGGACGCCCTACCTGCCGTGGTTGAGTCAGGTCCCTAACTTTGGACCTGATCGATGCCATAGCTCTAGGCGAGGGCCATTGGTTGAGATAGTAACGACCTTGTCTCTTCCAGGACTTCACCATGCGATGGTGAAACCCTAGGAAGTCAAAACCCTCTGCCCCTTCTCGTAGATTTGCCACCTTGGTCTTGTCGGGGTGGAGAACCAGCCCGAGTGGAACCAAGGTTTCTTCTATGAGGTAACGGGCCTGTTCGGCTCGTTCTTTTGTAGGACAGAGAACGACAAAGTCGTCACAGTAGCGGACCAACTTTCCGAGTCGCTTGCCTTTGTCCACCCATGTCTCATCGAGGACATTGAGCGCTATGTTGGCGAGCAACGGGGAAAGTGGTGAACCTTGGATTACACCTGAAGTTGGTTCAGATACTACTCCGCCTTCAAATATCCCTACTCGGAGCCAGCTTCTAACCAGCTTCAACATCTGCCGGTCAACGACGCGACGTTCAATCTGGGCCATGAGCTTGTCATGGTCGATTGTGTCAAAGCAGGCCTTGATGTCGGCATCGAGTACCCATACCATCCCTCGGTTCGCCGTGGTCCTTACG
>JAKAPB010000469.1:1160-2799 GCA_021823045.1 Actinomycetes bacterium
GCTTTGGGCGAAAGCCAAAGCTTACCGGTGAGAAGTCAGCTTCGAAGATTGGTTCGAGGACCAATTTCGCGGCTGCCATTACTACTCGGTCTCTCACACAGGGAATGCCGAGCGGACGGGTCTCGCCCGGTCTACCCGGCTTTGGGATATGCACTCTTCGTAAGGGCTTGGGCCGGTAAGTACCGGTCCGAAGCTCTTCGCTAAGCGCATCTATGAAGGCTTGTATCGACTCGGGACCTCCGGAGGAGATGTCGGTGATACTCACCTTGTCTATTCCTGGGGCCCCTTGGTTCCTGGCCACGTCTTTCCAGGCACTATGCATCACATCACTGCGGGTGAGCTTGTCGTATAGGGCGTGGAATCTCCGTGTCCGATTCTGCTTGGCACTGCGATATAGCACACGTTGAAGAGCTCGAACGGGGTCCAAGCCGTCGGCCTGTCTTATGGTCCTAGCTGATTGCTCAGCACTCATGAGCGTTCCTCTCTTTCACGTCATGCGTTGATGAAGTAGGGGTCCTTTGCTCTGGATGGGTTATGTTGTCCCAGCCGTCATCACTACTATTACCCCCTCCGACTCCCTCTTGGCCGCCTATCACTTCCCGGGAGTACCGGTTATAGATAGGTTCGCTCCTGGTCTCCGCTTTGACCAGGGCCAAGGAGATCGCGGTAGGGACTGGCCTTTCGGCCAGCCCCCCGCACAGATCCCAGCGTGCGGAACTACCGCACTGGGCTCCTGCCTTGAGTAGTGGCGCTGAAGCGCACACTCGGGAATGGATGCATCACGCGGGCAGGCGGTAACCACTTCGTTGCTATACGGTTCATCCGAGTCCAGTTGGTACGGTCAAGCTGGCTGCGGCGCCTTAGCGCTTTGAACCAGAGCCGTATCACCTGGGTACGGAAGGCCAGTACCGCATCTATGTTTCCTGGTACTGCATAGTAGTTGATATGTCCTCGTACTACACTTGCTAGCCAGCGCCCTTGTTCCGGAATGGACCGATGCATGCGTTGTCGGAGTTGGTCCTTGACCTCAGCCAATTTCGCCCGCATCCGCTTCGAGATGGTAATGCGCCTCAACCAGAAACACCCGTTCTTGGTCTTCCCGCAGAAGTGCGTGAAGCCGAGGAAGTCGAACGTCTCGGGTTTAGCGACGCCACGATCTGCTCGTGCCCGGGCAGCAAAGCGCCCGAACTCGATGAGTCTCGTCTTGTCGGGATGCAGTTCCAAGTTGAACTTCGCTAATCGTTGGCGAAGATCTGCCAGGAACTGTTCTGCATCACCTTGATACTCGAATCCGCAGACGAAGTCGTCGGCAAAACGCACGATGATCACGTCGCCGTGTGCATGCTTCCGCCTCCACTGCCGAATCCACCGGTCGAGAACGTAGTGGAGGTAGATGTTGGCAAGTAGTGGAGATACTGACGCCCCTTATGTGAAGTAGACGATTATGCGAAGTTGACGGACATGCTCCCATGTCAAGGTGCATCCATGGGCGCAGTAGCTTCGCATAATCCGACGCGATTTTGTCGCGGACTTGCAGTCCAACGAAAAGGTCAGCAACGCCGGTCCAATCGGACAGATTCGGGGTAGTTGTTCGGATTTCTGTCAAGGTTCCGGCCTCCTGACGAGCCAAAACGTCAGA
>JAKAPB010000470.1 GCA_021823045.1 Actinomycetes bacterium
GGGAAGTGAAAATTGGATATAATTCTCGGCTACGTGACGACCATACTGGTCTTCTTCTTTACCTACAACATCTTTACCCTGGGCCTTAATATACAGTTTGGTTACACGGGAATCTTGAACTTCACGGTGATCACCTTTATGGCTATCGGTGGTTACGTGGCAGGTGTCTTGGCAATGCCAAAGGCGGCCGCAGGAAGTGGAATCTACTACATACTCGGGCTCAATCTCCCCTGGCCAATTGCGGCCCTTGGGGGTGTCCTGGCCGCTGGGCTACTCGGCTACCTCATCGGTCAGATAGCTCTCAAGAGGCTCAGGAGCGACTACCTTGCTATCGTTACCCTGGCGACAGGGACCCTGCTCTACGGGCTGATCGGCAATGGGACTTCGATCTTCGATGGGTGGCAGGGCCTGTTCAACGTTCCGCAGCCCTTCGCTGGTTTTCGGACCTGGACACCCCTTGGCTATTCGATCTTCTTTACCATCATGACCGGTGTTCTATTCGTCCTACTCTGGTTGTTCGCCAATCGAATCTATAAGTCACCCTTAGGTCGAGTCATGCGAGCGGTACGTGACGATCAGGACGTCGTAGAGGCATTCGGCAAAAACACCTTCAAGGTGAGGATGACGGCGATGGTAATTGGGTCGATGTACGTCGGAATTGGCGGGGTCTTGACCATCGCCTACATAACGGCCCTTTCTCCAGCTGGCTGGACGACGGGTGAAACCTTTGTAGTCTGGGCGGCCCTGTTAGTCGGTGGCCGTGGAAATAACTTCGGGGCAATTGTGGGATCCTTCTTGGTCGCTGTCGTGTTCAACGAGGCGACTAGGTACCTGCCGCAAATACCGGCACATCCAAACCTAATTCCGGACATACGGTATGTGCTGATCGGACTTGCCGTAATCCTCTCGGTCTACTTCAGGCCACAGGGGATGTTCCCGGAGAAGAAGAATACATTCCTAGAAGTACCGCTGGGCGATAGTTCCAAGGCAATAGAGGAGCACCTAGCCGGTGGTCTTTCCAAGGTTGGAGAGCAGTAATGACGATGATTTCGAAAGACCCATCCCCTGTGGTGAAAGTGGCCCTAGAGGTCGATTCGCTAAAGAAGAGTTTTGGTGGTGTCGCTGCGGTCGACGGAGCTAGTTTCTCGGTGGAAAAGGGCACGATTACCGGATTGATTGGTCCGAATGGTGCTGGCAAGTCGACGATGGTCAACCTGATTTCAGGGGCGCTAAGTCCAGATTCTGGCCATATTCGGCTAGACGGGCAGGAGATTGGGGGTCTCGAGCCCCATGAGATCGGTGCTCGGGGATTGATTAGGACCTTCCAAATCTCCAGAGAGTACCCAGATATGACGGTAATGGAGAATCTGATCGTTTCAGCGTCTAACCAAGGCGAGAAGTTATTCAACGTCTGCTTTAGACCCTCGGTGGGCAAGAAGAGGGATCGTGAGCTTGTGGAGCGTGCGCTCCACACCCTGGTAACTTTTGGACTCTATCCACTGCGGAACGAATACGCTCGTAACCTCTCTGGCGGACAGAAGCGGCTCTTAGAGTTGTCGAGGGCCGTCATGGCCGACCCCAAAGTCCTTCTCCTCGACGAGCCGATGGCCGGGGTCAATCCAGCCCTCATTGAGAAGCTCGGAGAACATATCGTCGAGTTGAATAAAGACCTGGGGACGACTTTTGTGCTCGTGGAGCACAACTTGGAGATAGTCGAAAAGATCTGCTCGAAAGTCATAGTGGTGGCTCTCGGGACGACCTTGGCCGTTGGAACGATGGCAGAGCTGAGGAAGAACAAGGCCGTTGTTGAAGCGTATTTAGGGGGTGACGTTCGTGAGCGTGTTGGTAGTTGATCGCCTCACAGCGGGTTACGGCAAGAATCCGATCGTATGGGATGTCAATCTCCAGGCGAAGGTCGGACAGGTAGTAGGGATCGTGGGTCCCAACGGCGCAGGTAAGTCGACCCTGCTGAAGGCGATCTTTTCTATGGTCCGTATTGAATCGGGAAATATCCGACTCGACGAGACCGACGTTACTGGCCGGTCGTCCTATCTGCTGGCCCGGTCCGGCCTGGCATACGTCCCGCAGGTTCAGAATGTTTTTGCAACTATGTCGGTTGAAGAGAACCTCGAACTCGGCGGAATGATGAAGAAGTCTGACTTGAAGAGGAGGATTTCGGAAGTTCTTGAAATCTTTCCGGATCTTCATGTTGCCCGTAATAAAAAGGGTGGTGACCTCTCTGGAGGTCAGCGAAACATGCTGGGCATGGCTAGGGCACTTATGGCCGAGCCCAAGGTAATTCTTCTCGATGAACCGACCGCTGGCCTTTCACCGATCTACGTCGATGTCGTTTGGCAACAGGTCAAAAGGATAGCCGAGTCTGGTACGTCGGTTGTGGTCGTTGAGCAGAACGTCGACAGGGCGATTAGCTCGTCCGATTGGGTTTATGTCCTTGTAGCCGGGCGTAATAGGGTCGACGGTCCAGCAGCGGCAATAGCCGAGCTTGAGCTCGGAGAGATCTTCCTGGGGGCAGTTCAGGCTGCGAACGAAGAAGAGGGCATGCTCCAACATAAGTGAGCGTGTCATTTCGTTCCGGTCGGAATGCGCAGGGGGGGAGAAGGAAATGGCGAGCCTGGAGGCGCTATTTTCGAAGTCTAGTTCCAGGGACGGTAAGTGTAGAAAGATTAGGAGGACCTATTTTGGGGCGATTCAAGTCATTTAGCCGTTGGCTAGGTGCGGTCGGGGCTCTCTCTATGGTGTTGGCAGCTTGTGGGGGATCGTCTAGTTCTTCAT